>NZ_MRCC01000013.1 GCF_001904655.1 Chroogloeocystis siderophila 5.2 s.c.1
CATCTCTATATTTTACGCCGCACAGCGGCGGGGAATTTGACCCGCAGAGATTAAAAAATCAATACAAAAGTGATAGTAAATAGCCCAGGAGTGTCAGTGATGGTCATTGCTGCACCAGAACCAAAAGCTGAATTGCAACCTGTTGGCGAACAACGGGTAGTATTGCGGGGGTTGTCCTGGGAGGCGTATCTACAAATCTTAAATGCGCTGCCTCAGTCTCGTGGTTCTCGGTTGACTTATGACAATGAAGTGTTGGAAATTACGATACCGCTAGAAGATCATGAGTTTTCGGTTCGTTTAATAGAGTGTTTCCTGCGGACGCTGGTTGAACTGATGAGAATGCGAATTAAGACAATGGGTTCAACCACCATGAACTACCCTCGACTCAAGAAAGGCGCAGAACCTGATAGTGCTTACTACATCCAAAATCAACCGCTGGTGAAAGGTCGGAATGTGGATTTTAGCCAAGATCCGCCACCGGATTTAGTGGTAGAGGTAGATATTACCCACACGGATATTGCCAAAAATCAATTCTATTCCAGTATTGGAGTACCAGAGTTTTGGCGGTTTAATGGCAAGATATGGCGGATTTACCAGCTTCAAGAAGGGGTTTATGTGGAGTTTGAAGTCAGCCCGACGTTTCCACAAGTGCCGAAAGAACAATTGTATGCGTTTCTGAAGCAGGCGAAAGAAGATGAAATTGAAGCGGTAGAGTCTTTACGAACCTGGTGGTATAGCAGTATGATGGAAGCTACGATTTGAGTGGATGAAAATAAAGTGATCGCCATATACTCAAGCATAGTGTTATAGCACTACGCATACAATGCGGACCTTTTTAAAAGGTCAACATCACTAAGCGTAAGGTTTTCACCTCCTGCCTCCCTCAAACAATCCTGCGGCTAATTTGCCGTTGCCACACCTTGGGACTCATGCCAAACTGGCGGCTAAATGCGGCGGTAAAGCTACTATGACTTCGATAACCCACGGCGATCGCAACCTCTTCAACTGACATTTCAGTATCGCTCAACAATTGCCGTGCCAACTCCAACCGCTGTTCTCGAAGATAACCAAACGGTGTTGTTCCTACAACTTGACGAAAACCTTGCTTGAGCTTGTAGTCATTTAACCCTATCTGTTGTGCTAGTTCCATAATTGATGGAGGACACATTAGGTTTTGTGCCAAAATTTCCTTGGCATTATGTACTCGCTCAACGTCATCAGAGCGAAGCAAAAGCGTTGAATTATTTATTTGATCCTGTTCAAGCCACTGGGCAAATTGTAGCGAAAGTAGCTCTAAAGCTTGACCTTCTAAATAAAGCTGTTTGGTGAAACCCTGATAAGGACAATGCAACAATCGCTGCAACACCCGCTGCATTTCAGGAGTTGTTTTTCCCAGCGGATGGTGAAAAAAAGGTCGCGTGTTGCCCTCTATAAATTGCTGTAATTCGGGTGTCAACGAAGCGATATGTTCTACACCAAGCCCTCTCAAACGCTTAGGCTGCAACCAAATCATCACAAAGTGCAAGCGCTCAGTCGCAAAATACGTTTCAATTTCTGCGGTATCAGGTAAACAATAAAGATAATTTTGACCTGTTTGCTCGACATATTCATCAGCAATTCCGCGCGTCTGCACCTGCGAACAACCTGCTAAATAAAACTTAGCCGTTATTGGAAATTCATCATCATGGTTTCGCTGCAATGACCATTTAGAGTGATAACTTTCATCTCTGATTTCAATTCGCAGAGAGTCACTCAACCAAAGCGATCGCCGCTGTCCTTTTCCTAACCAAGATGGACACGATTCAACATCCTCAATACAATCCCCATACTGCACAACATCACCACTGCGCGCGCTTTCTTGCCACCGTTGATCAAAGCTATCTGCTGTAAACGCTAACACCATAATTTTCAGGTGAGTGATGCTACACTGCATTAAGTTTAAGTATATTGAGAAGTTTTGTCAAAAACTTATCGAAAAGCAGAGTTGTTATCTTCATTCATAGCTATCTTTCAGTTTATGCAAGGTAGTAGAAGTATTTTCAGGAAGTTGAAAAGCACTAATAATGATGAAGCGCAATTTTATTAAAATCTTTCAATTGAGTTTAATTGTCTTACTCATTGCTGTAGGAATCTGGTTTGTCAATCGTGTTGGGATTGAACAAATAAGAGCAAATGTCGATCAGCTTGGTGTTTGGGCACCGTTAGCTGTTATATCCTTGCGGATGATCAGCGTTGTGATTCCAGCACTACCAAGCACCGCTTACTCGATTTTATCAGGCGTGCTGTTTGGTTTTGCTCAGGGAATTGTGGTGATTGCGATCGCTGATTTGATTGCGTGTAACCTGAATTTTTACATTGCCAAACGCTATGGGCGCAATCTTGTGCAAAAGTTTGTCGGGCAAAGGTTTATGAGTAGAGTTGATTCTCTTAGCCAAAAGTATTTAGAACGCAATATTTTTCTGGTTACGGGATTTTTGATGACAGGGTTGTTTGACTTTGTTGCTTATGCTGTTGGACTCACGCAGATGAAATGGCGTAGTTTTATACTAGCGCTGATTCTCGGCATTGCCATTTCTACGCCGCCAATCGTTGCGCTTGGTGCGGGTGTTTTTGAAGGCGGTAGAATTTTACTTGTGGGTGCGATGTTAGGAATCTTTGCGCTGGCAATGTTAACAGGATGGTTAAGTCGGAAGAAAGGAGTGAGGAGTGAGGGGTAAGTGGAAGTGTTGGCGAGTGGTAGAGATTGAGAAACTTAATTGCGATTTTTCCTTCCTACCCACCTACGGTACTACCCGCCTAGCCTGTTGAATTGTGCGATAATTTTAGGAATTATTTGCAATAGTTGATAGCGCCTCCATGCCATGACAACCACTCTTTCAAAAGAAGCTTACTGGGAATTGTTTGAAGAAACAGCAACGAAGCAGGCGCACATCAACGATATCACTTATAAGTTTCCAACGCAGCTAGGGCAGGGCTATTGTCGTGAGATTGATCTACGCGAAGGATTAGAATTGGTGATCGCCCAGTATCAACTCTATGATGACATGATTTTAGAAATGCCTGAGCGATCGCATCCGATTGAATATATCTTCTTACTTTCGGGAACAGAACAATACGACGATCAATTCATAAATGCGGGAAATTATAGCCTGTGGAGTAGCGGCATCGCGCCGAAAGAGAAACCCAAATCTTGCGCTACTCAACCGATCTTTGCGATCAATGTTCACATCAAGCCAGAGTTGTTCACTGCATTTTGGCATAGCGAATCAGAAACTACATTATCAGCACAGCAGCTATTAAGAGGAAACCAAGAATATCAACTTTATTCGGGACGCACAACAACAATTGCAATGCAAACGGCTATTCAGCAAATTCTGCAATGTCCGTATCGAGGATTAACCAAACGAATATATTTCGAAAGCAAAGTTTGGGAACTGATGGCGTTGCTGATTCACGATTTGGAACATCCACGCCATCTACCTTACAATTCACTTAAACCCGATGATATCGACCGGATTCATTACGCCAAAGAACTTTTACTACAACAGCTAGACAATCCACTGTCATTGGTTGATTTAGCGCGACAAGTTGGTTTAAACGACTGTACACTCAAGCGCGGCTTTCGCTACTGTTTTGGTAAAACTGTGTTTGGCTACCTCCATGACTACCGCCTCGAACAAGCGCGTCAGCTACTCGAACAACGTCGCCTGAATGTTTCTGAAGTTGCTCGCAGTGTTGGTTTTGCTAACCGCAGTTACTTTGCATCTGCCTTTAGAAAGAAATTTGGAGTAAATCCGAGAGATTATCTTACACAAAAAAATTCCGCCTAGCGTTCAAAAAATTCCCGCTAGTAGTCAAAGCGATCGCCAATAGCATCATAATTTCCCTTAAACTTCTTTTGAAAAAGTTTAGCAACAGAAAAAGTACTAGGGTATTGAGCCTAGTTCTCAGTCTTTAACTGGTGTGTAGAGTGATGCGGCATTATTGGCAATTGGCATTCTTAACAGGATCGTTACTAATTTCTTTTCCGGCTTGGGCACAAACCATTACAGGTGCAGCAACCGCTGTTGAACAGCAAAAGCAAATTGCGCAAACAGTCCCTCAAATTACTGGAGTGAGAATAGACACGGTACAGGGCATTGCGGTAGTTTTGGAAACAGCAGGAGTATTATCTCCAACGACTTATACGATCGATAATACGTTAATTGCGGATATTCCCAACGCCGTGTTGGCATTACCTGAAGAATTTCAAGCCGTCAATCCCGCAGAAGGTATTGCCTTAGTGCGCGTGACGAACTTACCTAACAATTAGGTGCGTGTCACTATTACCGGAATCAATGCACCGCCGACAGTCGAACTACAAATTGCAACTGAAGGATTAGTCTTCGCAGTCACACCCCCCACAGATGAAGAAATTCAAATTGTCGTGACCGGTAAGTTAGAAGCACAAGGCTATTCTGTACCCAATGCGACAACGGCAACACGTACAAATACAGAACTGCGCGATATCCCGCAATCGATTCAAGTTCTACCACAACGGGTTTTAGAAGACCAGCAAATCAATCGTCTGAGTGAAGCCTTACGCAACGTTAGCGGTGTCAGCGTCGGTGATAGCTTTGGCGACAGTCTCAACCGCATTAATATTCGCGGTTTTCAGTCCGATGTATTGCTTGAAGATGGGTTTCGTCGCGGTTCGTTTAGTTCCAGAGGTACTTCTGATATTGAACTGATTGAGCGTGTTGAAGTCCTCAAAGGACCTGCATCGGTGTTGTATGGTAATTTGGAACCAGGCGGGGTTGTCAATGTCGTCACCAGGCAACCACAGGCTGATCCAGCTTATACGATTGGCACTGTTGTTGGTAGTTTTGGATTAGTACGTCCGAGTATTGACTTTACAGGATCGTTAGATGCTAACCAACGGTTGTTATATCGCTTCACCGCACTGTATGAAGCCGAAGATGGCTTTCGCGATTATGGTCAAGATGTGAATCGCTTTGTGCTAGCGCCATCACTGACATGGGATTTGAATGATCGCACCGCATTAACATTCAATTTTAGCTACGAAGATGCACAGCGCCCGTTTGATCGCGGTCTTCCAGCGATTGGTAACAGAGTTGCAGATGTACCGCGCGATCGCTTATTTCAAGATCCGAGTGCGATTATTGAAACCGAAGAATTGAGCGCCAGCTATCGCTTAACTCACAACTTTAACGACAATTGGCAACTCAGAAACGAGTTTCGCTATCTCTCAGTCGATACTTTCGATTTCCGTCTTGATAGCTGGATTATTGAAGACGATGGCACTCTCGATCGACGCTGGCGATCTAACGATGATTATTACGAATTCTACTCACTCCAAACGAACGTTGTGGGCGAATTTGCTACAGGTAGTGTTCAACATACGCTTTTAGCCGGAATTGATTTCAACCGCAGTACCGCCCAAGGTGGTCAGCGCCGTTTACCAGGCGATCCGAGTTTCTTTCTTAATATCTTTACTCAAGAAGGCGATTTGATTTCGCGTCCTAATCTAGACGATCTCACATTGGTAGTGCGTAGTGACACCAGTCGAGAAAATAATGTGGGCTTGTATTTACAAGATCAAATTACGCTGAGTGAAAGTCTGAAAATTTTAGCAGGTGGACGATTTGACGTTTACGATTTGCAATCGTTAGATAGCTTATCAAATACCGAAGCCGAAGATACTGTACAACGTTTCACTCCTCGCCTTGGTGTGGTGTATCAGCCTAGTCGCGAAGTTTCGCTTTATGGTAGCTATAGTCAAGCTTTTACACCTAACATTTTTGGTCGAACCGCTGATGGTTCTTTTCTCGATCCAGAACTTAGCGAACAATTTGAGATTGGTGTGCGCGGCGAGTTTGCGGATGGTCGATTAGTGACGAACCTTGCAGCTTATAATCTGATTAAGCGGAATGTGGAAGGTCCCGACCCATTAAACCCAGATTTTGCGATTGCAGTGGGGAAAATCAGAAGTCGTGGAATTGAACTTGATGTAGCCGGTGAAATTTTACCAGGGTGGAATGCGATCGCATCCTATGCGTATACCGATGCTGAAATCACAGAGGATAACTATTATCCTGCGGGAAATCGTCCTAATAATGTTCCTAGAAACAGCGCCAGCGTTTGGACTACGTATGAATTTCAAAATGGCAATTTACAGGGGCTAGGCTTTGGGTTAGGACTATTCTTTGTTGGAGAACGCACGGGTGATTTTGATAACACCTATGAACTTCCTAGCTATGTTCGCACTGATGCTGCATTATATTACCGTCGCGATAACTGGCGGGCTGCATTAAACTTTCAAAATTTATTCGATGTCAACTATATTCGCAATAGTGAAGGATTCCGCGAAGCAAATGCACCTGGTGCGCCCTTTACGGTGATCGGTTCCTTATCTATCACGTTTTAAGGTAATAGCAAAATGCTTCATCGTATCTATCGTCGCATTCGCTTTGGCTTATTAACGATCTTGACGGTCTCGATTGTGGCTTGCACAAGCAATGATCGTGTTGCAGTTAATGCTGATTGTTACACAGTACAACACATTGCTGGAGAAACTTGTGTACCGCGTCAGCCTCAGCGCGTTGTGGCGCTAGATAGTGTAACGCTCGAATATTTGTTGTCTTTAGGTATTCGTTCGATTGGTGCTGTCTCTAGTGCATTTGCAGCAGACTTGCAGCAAGACTTAACCGGAGTTGCAGATATCGGTAGCACAGGCGAACCTAATCTTGAAAAGATACTAGCACTCCAACCAGATCTCATCGTAGGTATAGACTACTATCAAACAATTTATACGCAATCTTCGCAAATTGCACCCACTATCCTTTATGAAGTTGAACACAGTGGAAAATGGAATGAGATCTTTCTAGATTTTGCCCAAATGTTGCAAAAAGGCGAGGTTGCTCAACAGGTGATCAACAATTACTACACGCGCCTAGAGCAATTCAAACAACAGATGGGAGAACGTCTTAACACCACAGAAGTCTCTGTTGTTCGCATCTATCCAAACCAAATCAATCTTTACCTTAAAGATTCCTTCTGCGGCACTATTTTACAAGATGCAGGATTACCTCGTCCCCCAGCACAGGCGATCGCCGCCGATGACGCTCAAAGGCGATTTGGCAATCCAATTCAAACATCAATTAGCCCCGAATTGCTATCTCAAGCCGATGGTGATGTTATGTTCGTTTGGACAGGTGAAAATACCGTCGAAGCCGATCAGCAAGCTCAACAAAAACTGGCACAATTAAAGTCCGATCCACTTTGGCAAAAATTGGAAGTGGTACAGCAAAACAAAATTTACCAAGTACCAAGTTACTGGATTGGAAGTGGTCCAATCGCTGCCAATTTAGTAGTTGATGACTTATTTAAGTATCTGATTAATCGGTAAGAACAAAGTAACTTTAGAAAAAATAAAAAAAATATAACCCTAATCACTAGATCTCCTGCGTGAAGAGAATCGCGTATAACGTATAAATTCGCTAGCTAAATAAAAGAAAGTCATCGACCTGGTATTACCCGTAAAAATTTTGTTTTAGTATACGAAGGTACACTTTGCTTGAGTAGCCCCAACTTTAGTCGGAGGGCGTCTGTGATTCATGCAGGATGTCTATCGAACACGCTAAGTTGACAGTTGACAAAGTCTTCCCACACTCTCTTCACTGTCAACTGACCTCTGATCCCTGACCCTACTGCTATGCCCGAATTCCTCCTGTGTCAGCAGTTCATTAGAAAAAAATCGCAGTAGAATTGACTTTCTTCTACAATCTTTAATCATACTCCAAATATTTCTGCTGTAGTTCTGTGGGTACAGGAACCGGACGCCTTGTTGTCAAGTCAATAAAACAACCTGTTTGTTCCGCAGTTGCTGCAATAACACCATCGACAGATATTTCAGCATTGACAAACCATTTCATCGTTTTTAGTTTACTAATCCACATTCTGCCTATGGGTTTATCGACTAAAGTAATCGATCTTTTGTAATCAATTTGTGTTTGGATGAGCAATGGCACAACTCCGTCTTTAAGTTGTTCTTCCATCGGTAAATGATTGACCAAAATCTCACAGCGTAAATCTTCTAACCAGCGAATGAATACAATATTACTCACAATGCCTGCAAAATCTATATCGTAAGTTCTGACAGATAACGGTAGGATAACTTCAAATGGTAAAATTTTTTCGTCTTCCATAAAATCAATGTTGAATTTGTTACATTTAACCTAAAATTAACCAATTGCTGATAGGATAACTAGTATGCACAGACTCATAATTTGCCAGTTGAGCGGACTTTAAATCCTACTTAGAGGATATGTAATTGTACGTGAAATCATTAAATAAATATATTGTTTGTACTTTAATTAATAATATAAAAATTCTGTATAGCTTTATTTCTGGCAGCAGTAGTGAAAAGATATAAAATTGCTCCAAAAATTAAAAAGTTTAAGAGGCATTGGCAACAACAAATTCATCATTGGTTTTGGCGCATACTCAATCTCCGAGGTACTCCGCAATACATTGCACGGGGTTTAGCCGCAGGAATCTTTGCTGGACTTTTTCCACTGTTTGGGTTTCAAACACTAATCAGTATAGCCTTAGCAACTCTGTTCAAAGGTAACAAGCTGATGGCAGCAGCAGGAACTTGGATAAGCAATCCGCTGACTTACATACCTATTTTCCTGTTTAATTTTCAAGTTGGTCGTCGGCTAGTAGGAAATCAAGATTTAGTTTTTACATCTGAAAGTGTTGCAAGTTGGCAGCAGTTTTTAGAAGTAGGAATCGAAATTATATTTGTGCTATTTGTGGGTTGTTTTGTTGTGGGGTTAGTGTGTGCGATCGCGAGTTACTACATATGTATAATTCTCGTCCAGCATTTACGTCATCATACTATCAAACAACCTTATCAAACAAATTCACATCATAATGAAACACTATCTTATTGCTCAAAATACTACACAAAAAAGATTAAGAGTTCTGACTCAAGAACTACGCACGAGGACGGTCAGTCGTTGTAATACTCAATAATTTTTAAGCAATTTCGTTAGAATACATCTTAAAAGCAAAGATTTCATCAATAATAGAAGCAACCTTTATACCCAGTTTTAAATGCTCGCCTGCTTCAAGGTGAATTCCATCTAGATCGCTAGAATTAATAACTTCTGCTGTATCGAGAAAAGCACATCCACAGCGCTGGGCAAATTGCATATACAGTTTGCCAAACTGTTTTGATTTAGGTTCTGCGCCTTTAAACGGTCCATTATCATTTGCTATTTTTCCGATTGGTGGTGGTGCCATCAACAAAACTTTTGGTGTGCTATTGTTAGGTCCTGTTTTACTTCGTTGTACAATATTCACTAAAATACCAGCACCTTTAGCAATATCGAAAGCAGAAAGACCAAAACGCTTTTTTAAATCATTAGTTCCTAGCATAATCGCGACTAAATTAATTGGCTTGTGCGAACTCAAGCAAGGAATTAAATACTCTTTGCCATTGGTATAACGTTCAAACAAATCTTTGCGCAGCGTCGTTCGTCCGCATAATCCTTCTTCAATAATGTAATATTCGTTACCAAGCTGCTGCTGTAAAACACCAGTCCACCTAACATCACGGGGAAAGCGTTGCTGTGTAGTAGGGTTCCATCCCCAAGTATTTGAATCACCAAAACACAAAATTGTCTTCATCTTTTTGTTAAATTTTTAGCTCTTTTGAGTAGAGCCCACCTGGATAAAAAAGCTTTTACTTCAACTTACGAGTAATTCATGAGTGCCATGCTACACGCCAACACAGCTTAAATTCCTGGTGTCTATACTTTCTACAAAAATTAGGTATGTAATTGCTCAAATATATAATCTTAGCAAACAATTCGTTGATATTTTCCCACCATTCACAGTCTTGTAAATCTGTCAAACTAGCAGCACAAAATTATAAATTCGCGTGCTAGATATTGAATATTGGCGAAAGTCAATCAAAAATGTCTGAAATTATCGTCAATTTTCCTAGAAGTGGTTGAGGAGTGACTATGAACGCGATTTTTACTCAACGTATTCCTTCCCTAGTCAAAGCAGTTGTGTTAGCACCGTTAATGGCAAGTTTAACTGTAGCTGTTCAAGCACAAACAGTGGATATCGTTCCAGCACCTGATGTTCAACTATCTGCACAACCGACAAATGATTTATTAGTAGAGAGGCTTCAAAATAAACAACCAGCTTCTTTAACATCAGAGGTACCAACTCCAGGAACAACCACAACAGCCTCTGCACCGCTGACACAAGCACCAGTTGTCCCCCCAGCAGTCGAAACATCAAGCGATCGCATTGCTCAAGTTCTCGTCGATCCTGGTCAACCAACAATCGGCGGCTCTAGCTATGTAGGTGTTGCGGGTAACATTGGTTTAAGCGACAATGGCAGCACTGCCCTAGGCGGTGGTAATTTTGCCATCATCAGCAAAATTGGCTTGACTAATACCCTATCAACACGTCCTTCAGCTGTATTAGGAGACAACGCGGTCATTCTGATTCCTGTTACCTACGATTTCTCTTTCCAACCTGTAGGCGCTTTTACCGATCCGTTGCCCATCGCGCCTTACGTTGGCGGAGGTGTAGCGATTTCTACTGGTGAAGATAGCACCTTTGGAGCCGTGTTAACAGGTGGTGTAGATGTTCCTCTGACATCTCAATTCACAGCAACAGCCGCGCTTAATGTTGCATTTGTCGATAGCACCGATATCGGAATACTCATCGGAGTCGGTTATAACTTCGGTGGATTTGGCTTATAAAGAGAGCAGAGCAGCAGGGGTACTGAAGAGATGGGGAGACGAGGAGTTATGAGTGACAAATGTTGAGTTAAGAAAATTCTTTATAATTCAAAACCCACGCATCAAAACTCAAAACTAATGACTATTCCCTCGCTCCTCTCTAAACTTACTTCGGGTTAACTTTGTCTATGACTGCTAATTTTCCATCATCATTAACCGTCCAAACGTCATAAACACCGACAACATCACCGTTTTGATCGATATCGACATTACCACTCGCGCCTTGGTAATTGATATCCTGTCCCTCGCGGAGTAATCTCAACCCCTCACAAACGTCACTCACTTCGGTTCCTGGCGCATTTGAAACTTCACGAATTTTGCTCGCAATTCCTTCACCTGTGTTAGCTTGTGCTGCTTGTGCTGCTAGTACGAGGAGGGCGGTAGCATCCCACGCTTGAGGAACATACTCGCCAGGCGGTCCACCTTTTTTTGATTGCCACAATTGTGTCAGCGCCTGTAAAGCCTTGCCATCAGCCCCTGGAACCGTGCCGATCGCACCCGATACAATGTATTTACCATCGCTTGATTTACCAACTTTGGTGGGAAAGCCTGCTGACTTCACGCCGTCGGTCAGCATAACTTGTACTCCCTGGCTCACGCCTTGCTGGTACGCTGATTTGAGGAGTAAACTACCCGTTTCTTCGTAAAGGACTGCGACGACAGCATCAGGATCGCCATTGAAAGCGGCAGCAGCCTCTGTTTCAAAAGTTGTTGCCTTGGGGTCATAACGCGTTGGGTTCGCTTCATTCACCACAGTTCCACCGAGTTGCTTAAACGCTTGCACAAATGCGCGTTCAAAACCAACGCCGTAGTCATTGTTGATCACCACTGTCGAAACTCGCTTGAAACCTCTTTGGTTTGCCAATTGAGCTAAGGCGAGTGCTTGGTAAGTATCTGGAGGTGCAGTACGCGCCCAGTAGCCTTGAAACTCACCTTTGCTAGCGCGTTCGGTAAATACCGGACTGGTACTACCAGGAGAAATCAGCATCACTTTGTTGCGCACGGCGATCGGGACAGCCGCACTCGAAACGCTACTCGCAAACGAACCAACGACACCTGCAACGCGATCAACTTCAGCTAACTTGGTCATCGCCGCCGCACCAGCGCGCGGATCAGTTTGATCGTCTTGCGCAATCAGTGTAACAGGCTTGCCGTTTACTCCACCACAAGCATTAACCGTTTCCACGACTAAAGGGACAGAATCTACCATCTGTTGTCCAATCGCAGCTAAATCGCCAGTTGATGGTAATAATGAACCAATTTTAAGTCCGTCGTTACTATTCGTTGCACTTGTGGTTGTCGCAGCGGGAGAAGCGCTATTTGCTCCTGTATTGCTGGCAGGAGGAGTATTTTCACAAGCCGCTAACAAAAGCGCACTACCCAACGTCGTTAGCGTAACTAAGGTACTACGCTTTACTTGCCGTTGAGGGAGATCTGGAGTCCTCACAGCATCAAGTCTTTTCATATGCTCGCTCCTGTGCTTATGCAGTCGTATCGATTTCTATACGATTAGGGAATGAGCTTGATTGTACGGCAACCAGTGAAATAATCAGCGTGAGAAATTGTTAATTCTTCACTCAAAATTCAGATTTTGATGACTTTGATGATTTAAACAACGGAGAGGGAGGGATTCGAACCCTCGGTACAGCCTTACGTACTGTACAACGGATTAGCAATCCGCCGCTTTCGACCACTCAGCCACCTCTCCATGGTGACGAAACAATATACTATCATACCTAGAGGCAATAAGCAAAAGGTAAAAGTCAATTTTAAGCTAAACTTTTTTGACCCGTTGCGGCTCAATGCCTCTAGTTACAGCACCTGCGATCGCAACCACGCGATCGGCAATGTGCGTAATTTTCGCATCTGCGTGACATAAGCACGTTGGCGGAACACGTCGTAATCGTTACGCTCAATCACACTCAGAATTTGACTGTAATGCATTAAAGCTGCCCACACAGGCAGACGCGCATCAGACGATAGATAACTAACTCCAGTTTCCGCTTGAGCATAAATCTGTCGCGTCCGTTCGATTTGGAAGCGCATCAGTTCGCGCCAGCGATCGTTTACGACGCCTTGAAAGAGTTCTTCTTCAGAATAATCAAAGCGTTTGAGATCTTCTAGGGGTAAATAAATACGTCCCCGCCGCGCATCTTCACCGACATCACGCAGAATATTCGTGAGTTGTTTGGCAATTCCGAGCGCGATCGCTTCTGGAGTTGGATCGTGTGGTGTTTGATTTTGTTGCCATGCAGCAGTAGTCTTCGCAGTTTCAATACCCATAATCGCGGTTGACATTAAACCTACAGTTCCCGCAACTCGGTAACAGTAAAGATTTAATTGTTCAAACGTCTCATAGCGACTGCGATACAGATCCATCCGTTGTCCGGCAATCATGTCGCGAAACGGTTGAATATCCAGATCGGGAAATTGCTGGATCGTGTCTACTAAGGCAACATCCATGTCATCAACAGGATGACCCGCAAACACGGATTCTAACTGCTGTTCCCACAATTCTAATGTTTCTGGGGTTGTCATAGCAGCAGCCGGACCATCGACCAATTCATCAGTACGGCGACACCAGGCATAGATTGCCCAGATTGCGCGACGTTTCTCCTCGCTCATCAGCAGTGTGGCAAGGTAAAAAGTCTTAGCATACTTTGCCATAATCTGACGACAAAGTTGGTATGCATCCTCCACAGATGCGAGCTTTTTCATGCACAGAGAATCAGGCAGTTGCAGCATTCGTTGCAGGCTGGATGTTTTGCATTTGCAGGCTATAAGAATTTGCCGACTGATGGGCTGCATTAATTGCCTGCGCTGTCAGCTTACCAGAAAGTACGGCACCTTCCATGCTACCTAGATATGGTTGCATGGTGTCACTTCGATTGCGATAAAAATTATTGCGCATTTGCGGGCTAAAACGGTCATCTTGACGCGCTAATGTCGCTGTATCAAATGACCGTGGAGTTTTCACGACATAGTATTTCAATAACTTTAAAGTATTGTCGTTGCCAAAGTGCATTGAAATTGCGCTTTTTGCTAACTCAATTTTTTCACCCCAACTCAGCATATCGTTATGACGGAGAATTACCACGATTTTATGTACGAGTGCGGGTAAATCGGAATTGACCGTGCTGTGCATGCCTAAATTATCAGGCTGATTGAAGATCGTTGCGTGTTTTGTAAGTAACTGCAACTTCATCTTGGGGTATGTCCCAAAGAAAACCCGCAGTTTTTCATACCAGTCGCCCTTGTTGTCTTGCCAAACTGCGATCAAACTCGCCGATACATCTTGGCTTTTCCAGACAATAGGCGTGTGACCAGCGTCTGTGAGATATTTCGTGCAGGAAAGCCCTGCTAAATCTGCCCCAGCGATCGCTACTCGCATCTGTTGTGTGTCTGACCTTCAGTATTTTGACGTTTACTCGGTCTCATTATACTTTGCATTCCTTTACATTTGTAGCTGCTCAGCGAAGACGTAGGAGATCGCTACACTAAACATCTAGTATCAGAAACACGATGAAATCAACGCTATGACTAGCATTGCTATGTTTGTTAAAGCAACTTTTTTGGCTGAATCTACATGAGAAAAATGAGAACAGCGCTTTACATCACAAAAGTTTTAATCGTGCGCTCAAAGCGATCGCACTTCGAACAAGCAGCTTCACTTTCCAACCAAGTCACCAAATCAGCCGCATCTGAAAAAAAATCTAACAACGCTTCGCCTAAATTTTCTAACTGCTCAATTGATAAATGACGAATTCTGGCTTCGACTTCTGGTGTAACCGTTCCCAAGCGACGCTTGAGTTGACGCGTAATCAATGCTACTTCTCCTTCTTGTCGCCCTTGTTCAATTCCTCGTTCCATCCAACTAGTGGCAATTTCCATAACTCTTTGCTGCTCAATTGGTTCAATGCTACCAAGCTCAATGAGCAATCTTTGTTCTTCTGCTGCGTTCAAAAGTAGGTGAGTGTCAACAAAGCCAGAAATCAATTTTGTTTTTGCTGGATTCAGCCTTAAGGTGGTCAACGATCGTAAACATTCGGCTTTCATTCTAGGACGTTCTTCTGGAACAATATTCATTTTTGCCATGAGCGCGCTAGCTACAGGATTTTGCTGATCGAGAAAATCTCGCCAGTTGAAGCGATTCAGCTGAATGACTCGAAAGTTGAAACATAAAACCTCAAACCTCAAAGTCAGGAAAAGCAACTTGATGGCAGTTTGACTCTAAACGTCGAGGTGCATCATAAGAAAACAAGGCAATAAGATAAACTGGGAGAGCAAATTTTTCGTATAACCGAGCAAAATAGCGAAACATTCGTCTATCGAAATTGCTTTGTGCTGTGGCTTGATTTTCGATATGGATGAAAAAACATGATTTTTGCGCGCGAAATCGCACTTTGGCAATCAAATTAGCTTCATATTGCTTTCCTACGGTAACATCCGTAAAAACTTCTTTGTCTAAGAAGGTGAGCGATTCTGGTTCTACAGAAGTCACAACTTCTGGTAAAAATAAAGCTAAAAACTCGAAAAAGAAAGTTGATAGCAGTTCCTGGAAGAGGCGGTCGTCGTCAATCTTCATGAAAGTGTTTTACACCTTTTGCTTAAGCAAAGCGCGATCGCGCTTCGGTATCCCTCGCTAGCAAGATACAATTGATTCAGCAAAGGTTCTCAACAATAATTTATTAAAACGCGCGAGGAGAACATTCACGCATGGGTAAAGTAGTCGGCATAGACCTTGGTACAACCAACTCAGTGGTAGCTGTCATGGAGGGTGGCAAGCCGGTGGTAATTGCCAATGCCGAAGGAATGCGGACTACGCCCTCGGTGGTAAGCTTCAGCAAAGACGGCGAACGAGTTGTTGGCGAGATGGCGCGGCGACAAACCGTTCTCAACCCCCAAAATACCTTCTACGCCGTTAAGCGATTTATTGGTCGCAAATACAGCGAACTCAGTTCAGAATCCAAACGAGTCCCCTATACGATTCGGCGAGACGAAGCCGGAAACGTCAAAATTAAGTGTCCGCGTTTAGACAAAGAATTTGCGCCAGAAGAAATCAGCGCGATGGTGCTACGCAAACTCGTAGAAGACGCCAGCCGCTACCTAGGCGAACCGATAACAGGAGCCGTGTTGACGGTCCCTGCATACTTTAACGATTCGCAACGACAAGCGACACGTGATGCTGGACGAATTGCAGGATTAGAAGTGTTGCGGATACTCAATGAACCAACGGCGGCATCTTTAGCATACGGCTTAGATAAGCGAGAACACCAAACGATTTTGGTGTTTGATTTAGGTGGTGGCACTTTTGACGTATCTATTTTAGAAGTTGGTGATGGAGTATTCGAGGTCAAAGCCACAAGTGGCGATACTCAGCTTGGTGGTAACGATTTCGATAAAAAAATCGTTGATTGGCTGGCGGATCAGTTTCTTGAAACCGAGGAAGTCGATTTAAGACGCGATCGCCAAGCGCTGCAACGCCTCACCGAAGCCGCAGAAAAAGCCAAAATTGAACTTTCGGGCGTAACAGTCACCGACATTAATTTACCCTTTATCACGGCGACAGCAGATGGTCCTAAACACCTCGAAACGCGCTTAACGCGATCGCAGTTTGAAGGTCTTTGCACTGACTTGGTGGCGCGACTGCGGACACCTGTAAAACGTGCGCTAGCGGATGCGAATCTCCGCCCATCAGATATTGAAGAAGTTGTTCTTGTCGGCGGTGGCACGCGAATGCCAATGGTACAGCAACTCGTCCGCGCGATGATCGGTCAAGAACCAAACCAAAATGTTAATCCTGACGAAGTTGTGGCGGTAGGTGCAGCGATTCAAGCCGGAATTCTCGGTGGCGAAGTTAAAGACATTCTGCTACTAGATGTGACGCCGCTGTCGTTAGGGTTAGAAACGAGTAACGGCGTGATGAAAAAACTCATTCCCCGTAACACGACAATTCCTGTGCGGCGATCGGATATATTTTCCACTGCTAGTAATAATCAAACGTTGGTGGAAATCCACGTCGTGCAGGGCGAACGCGAAATGGCAGGTGATAATAAATCCTTAGGTAGGTTCAAGCTGACAGGAATTCCTCCCGCACCGCGAGGTGTACCGCAAATTCAAGTCGCATTTGATATCGATGCAAATGGCATTTTGTTAGTAACCGCAATGGATCGCACTACAGGTCGCGAACAAAGTATCACAATTCAAGGTGCTTCGACACTAAGTGAAGCGGAAGTGCAGCGAATGCTTCAAGAAGCAGAACAATACGCGCAATCTGACCGCAAACGCAAAGAGAAAGTTGAAAAGCGCACGCGCGCTGAAGCTTTAATTTTACAAGCAGAACGCCAGTTGAAAGAAATTGGTTTAGACTTTGGTATGCAGTTCGCGCGTAGTCGCAGACAACGCATCGAAGCAATCAGTCGCGAATTACGCGGATATCTTGCGGAAGAAAATGACCGAGGAATTGACCAAGCTTACGCCGATCTCCAAGACGCGGTTTACGAACTTAATCGCGAAGTTCGACAATACTTTAGCGAGGACGAGGATGATGATTTGTTCGGGTCGATTCGTCGCATCTTCACCGGTGAAGATGATTGGGAACCACCTATCCGCGAGACGCGTTCCCCTTACTATAACGACAGACCAAGACCAACTTATAATGACAGGTCAAGTAGACCGCGTCCATCGTACCAAGATAACTGGGATGATAACGATGATAACTGGCTGTAACAATAGAGCAGTTAGCGTTGACTCGACTGCAATCGGTTGCGGCGATTAAACTAGTTTGAACAGACAACTTTGAAAGCTAATGGCTGAGGGCTGATAGCTAATCGCTAAACTATGCAAAACGTGCAAAACTTTCGGAACTATTACGAAATTTTAGGAGTCCCTAAAGACGCAACTAATGAGGAGATAAAGAAGGTTTTCCGACGGTTAGCGCGACAATACCATCCTGACTTAAATCCAGGAAATAAAGAAGCCGAGGAAAAATTTAAAGATATCAACGAAGCTTACGAAATTCTTTCTGACCAAGCAAAGCGGGCGCAATATGATGAATACAGTAGTCACTGGAAAAAAGGATTTTGGGGAAAGCAAACAGCGCGCGCCAAATCGTGGAGTGATAATCGCCGTGGCGGTACAGGCGATGTTGATTACGATCAGTTTTCTGACTTTAATACCTTCATTGACCAAGTTTTAGGACGTCGTAAAGAAAGAAACGGCAAAAATACTCCGCCACCATCGTCAAGTAGCCCGCCGCGCGATCCTTTTCGCCCTGGAACAACGCGAACTGCTTACACGATTTCTTCGCGTTCGAGTCGTCGCGATGTGGAAGCAAAGCTCACTTTACCTCTAGAAAAAGCGTATCAAGGTGGAATTGAGCGTATTCGTTTGGAAGATGGGCGATCGCTGGAAATTGATATGCCTTCGGGAATGATAACAGGTCAAACAATCCGCCTGCGCGAGCAAGGTCTTGGTGGTGGTGACTTGTATCTGAAAATTACTGTGTCTCCCCACCCATTTTTTAAGCTCGAAGGTTACGATGTGGCGATTCAAGTACCCATTACTCCGAGTGAAGCGGCGTTGGGAATTCCTGTAGAAGTCCCGACTTTAGATGGTTGGGTGAAAATGAACATCCCCCCAGGCGTCAAATCAGGTCAGAGATTGCGTTTGGCAAATAAAGGCTACCCTGACGAACAAGGTAAACGCGGCGATCAATTAGTCGAAATTCAAATTGTCGTTCCCAAGAATTTGAGTTCCGAAGAACGGGAACTCTACGAAAAACTACATCAAATTGAAACTTACAACCCCCGTGATGATTTGCCAGTGTAATTAGAGATTGACCTTTAATAAGTCAAAGATGACTTTTTTATATCTTTTACGCAGCTTGAGAGATACCCAAATATCTCTTGAATAGTTTGAGCATCGCGTTCTTTACTACGTTCTCCGTAGTGAGTCACTACTACAGCTACAGCTATAGTAGCTTGCTACTGACTTGACCATTAATGCAAAATACTCCTAATTAACTAAAGAAAGTATTAAGTGTACTCATTGTCAATAGTTGATTAGCAAATTGATACACAGTGTTTGCACTCACTTGTATTTAAATTTAGAAAACTTATCGTTAAACACTAGTAGTTTTGTCATCTTTTTGTCATTATTTTTGGCAATAGTTTTGGACAAATTTATTGAATAATTAAGAAGAAGTTGCAAGATTAAAAGCGAGGGGCAATAATGAGACGTCGTAAGTTTGTCTATTTAGTAGGATTAGCAAGTGCGAGTGGAAGCATTGCAATCGCCTGCGCTGATAACCAGACAACTACCACAACAACATCGCCTGCTGCATCACCAGCGACACCTGCTTCTCCAGCAGCATTAGAAAACGAGTTAGTGATCTACTCAGGGCGTAACGAACAATTAATTGGTCCAATGATTGACCGATTTAGACAAGAAACCAACGCTAATGTCCAAGTTCGTTACGGAGACACAGCAGAACTTGCGGCAACGATTCTCGAAGAAGGTAACAATAGTCCAGCCGATATTTTCTTTGGACAAGACGCAGGGGCACTAGGTGCGCTACAACAAGAAGGAAGAACCACACAACTACCAGAAAACCTGTTAAGTCAAGTAGATAGCCGTTATCGTTCGCCCGAAGGTCAATGGATTGGCATCACAGGTAGAGTCCGGACAGTTGATTACAACACCAATTTGGTACAAGCGGCAGAACTACCACAATCAATCTTTGGTTTCACCGAGCCGACTTGGAGAGATAGAATTGGGTGGGCACCCACTAATGGCTCATTTCAAGCTTTCGTTACAGCTTTACGTGTTTCTCAGGGAGAAGACCAAGCTAGAAAATGGCTAGAAGGTATTCGTGCTAACAACCCTAGAGTTTTCCCAAATAACACTTCTATTTTAGAAGGTTTGACTCGTGGAGAAGTAGGCGTAGGCTTTGTCAACCACTACTACTTGGAACGAATCAAGCGAGAAAATCCGCAAGTTCCAGTAGAACACCATTTTACAAACGACGTTGGTTCATTAGTTAACGTTGCCGGTGTTGCCATTCTCAACTCAGCAAGACATCCTAACATTGCTCAGCGGTTTGTAGAATACTTGTTGAGTACTGATGCCCAGAATTACTTTGCGACCGAAACAAGAGAGTATCCTCTCGCCTCCGGAGTCACACCAGAAGGCGATTTGAGACCCCTTAGCCAGATTGAAAGTCAAACTCCGGAAATAAATCTGAGTGACTTGAGAGACTTGGAAGGAACATTGCAGCTGTTGCAGCAAACGCAAGTCTTGTAACCATCGGATTTTCATAGAGTTTTGGGTCACCTTATCTGCTGACCTGACTAACTCCTGACTAACTATAGAAGTAAGGGAATCTCAATCAAGTTGGATTGCTGCCAAAATTTGTCCAACTGTGACTGTTTGTCCTGGTTGACAGAATACGTCGGTAATTGTACCGCTACTATCTGCAAGCACCGCAATTTCCATTTTCATTGCTTCTAAGATAACGAGGCGATCGCCAGACGCAACGCGATCGCCAACTTTAACAAGTACTTGCCAGACATTTGCCGAAACGTGTGCAACGATCGCTTCCAAATCGTCAGGAAGCACGATTTCTGGGGTAGGTGACTCGTCGGATTGTTGGAGACTTTCTTGACGGGTGAATTCTCCCGCCGCAACCCAGCGATCGCGTTCCGCAGCAAATGCCGCCTGTTGTTTAGCTTTAAAAGCAGCAATACTCGACGCATTCGCCTGCAAAAACTCGCAATACTGCCTGAGACTAAAAGTTTCTTCCTCAATCTTCAGCTTCACCTTACCCTGAATCACATCTTCGCGGTAGCGCAGCAATTCTGCTGGCGACACGGGGAAAAAGCGAATTTGGTCGAAAAAGCGCAGCAGCCAAGGTTGCGAAAAATCCTCAGTTTGTTTGTAGCGATTCCACACAGGAACAGTGCGCCCCACAAACTGATAGCCGCCTGGACCTTCCATACCATAAATACACATATACGCACCGCCAATCCCGACTGCATTTTCCGGCGTCCAAGTGCGTGCAGGATTATATTTAGTTGTTACTAGACGATGACGCGGATCAAGCGGTGTGGCAACCGGTGCGCCCAAGTAGACATCTCCCAAACCCATCACTAAGTAGCTGGCGTTGAAGACAATTTCGCGTACTTGCTCAATGCTTTCTAACCCATTAATTCGGCGAATGAATTCAATATTACTCGGACACCAAGGCGCATCCGCACGTACTGACTGCATATATTTCTGAATCGCAAGTTGCGTCGATTCGTCATCCCACGAAAGTGGCAGATGTACCACCCGCGTTGAAACTTCCATATCATCAACTGGTGGGAGTTGCGACTCTGCAATAGCAAGCACATCGAGCAGTTCTTGAACGGGGAGAACTCGGCTATCGTAATGCACTTGTAGCGAGCGAATTCCTGGAGTGAGATCGATTATTCCCTCTAAGTAATTTGCTGTGAGCCACTCCATCAGCGCGTGTACTCGAAAGCGCAGATTGAGATCGAGGACGAGTGGACCATATTCGATGAGTAAATATTTATCACCCGCTTGGCGATAGGTGACAGCGATTTGCGTTGGTGACGGAGGAATCTCGTCTAAAATCGGTGAAAGCGAATTGGTGACATCAGTTAATTGGGTTGGCGTTGCGGCGATCGCCAATGTGGCAATTTGACGATCTTGCTCTAATTCGCGCTGTCGCGCCTCAGCCGCAGTTAGACGATAAAAGCGCACCGTGTCTCCTGGTTTGAGTTGTCCAATTTTCCAAAGTTCCGATTGGACGATCGTTGCTGGACAAACAAATCCACCCAGACTCGGACCATCGTGTGCCAAGATAATCGGCATATCACCTGTAAAATCAATCGTGCCGATCGCATAAGCGTTGTCGTGAATATTCGATGGATGCAACCCCGCCTCACCACCGTCAGTCCGCGCCCAACGCGGTTTAGGACCAATCAGACGAATTCCTGTGCGCGCCGAGTTGTGATGAATTGTCCACCGAGTGGCAAAAAACATTTCAATGTCTTCTGCGGTGAAGAAATCGGGCGCGCCGTGCGGACCATAAAGAACGCCAATTTCCCACGCATTTGTATATTCAGGAATTAATTCACTGGGTAACGATGCGATCGCGTTAGGTTTCCCTTGTTCTAATCGCAAAACATCTCCCGCACGCAGTGTGCGTCCCGCGTGTCCGCCGAATTGACCTAGAGTAAACGTTGCTTTGCTGCCCAAGTATTCGGGTACATCAAATCCGTGTTGAACCGCAACATAAGTGCGATAGCCATGTCCCTGAATTGTTTTCAATTTCAGTGTACTGCCTGCACTCACAGAAATCGCGGTCCAAAATGGTACGGGTTCGCCATCCAGCGTGGCTTTCATCGTTGCACCCGTTAAGCAAATAACAGTATCGCAATGGAAGCGCAACGTTGGACCCATAACGGTACATTCCAACCCAGGTGCTGATTCAGCATTGCCCAAAATTCGGTTTCCTAACCGAAATGCTAGATGATCCAGTGGTCCTGATGGCGGTACGCCAATGTTCCAATAGCCAATGCGTCCTGGGTAATCTTGAATCGTTGTGTAAGTGCCACCATCTAGAACATCAATCGTGCGCGGCTGATATGAAAATGTGTTGAGATAGCGCGTGCTAACACTTCCCTCCATAAACGCCGGACTCGCAATGACCTGGCGTAAATAGTCGAGATTCGTTTCTATTCCCGCGATTTCTGATTCATTCAGCACCGTTTGCAGTTGAGCGATCGCACCTGCGCGGTCTTCTTCATGAATAATAAGTTTTGCAAGCAGCGGGTCGTAAAACGGCGTGACTTCGGTTCCGGTTTCAATCCAAGCGTCACAGCGGAGGTTTTGGGGAAAGCGAACCGCGCTCAGTAACCCCGAACTCGGCTGAAAATTCTTGTGCGGATCTTCGGCATAAATTCGGACTTGAATCGAATGACCTTGAGGTTGATAAGTATAATTTTCTAAAAACGTCGCATCACCTGCGGCAAGTCGCACCATCCACTCTACTAAGTCAATTCCGCTCACCATTTCGGTGACACCGTGTTCTACCTGTAGGCGCGTGTTTACTTCCAGAAAGTAAAATTGTTGCGTTGCAACATCGAAGACAAATTCAACAGTTCCCGCCGATTGATAATTCACAGCTTGTCCCAAGCGCACCGCACAGTCATACAATTGCTGCCGTAGCGCGTCACTGATTCCTGGGGCTGGAGTTTCTTCAATGACTTTCTGATTGCGACGCTGCGTCGAACAGTCGCGTTCTCCAAGGGCAATCACTCGACCACAACCATCACCAAAGATTTGCACTTCGATATGGCGTGCGGTTTGAATGTATTTTTCTAAAAAGACACCGCTTTGCTTAAAGTTTGCTTGGCTCAAGCGCTGCACTTTCTCAAAAGCATCTGCTAATTCGGTATCATTAGCACACACTTGCATTCCAATTCCCCCACCACCTGCGGTACTTTTGAGCATTACCGGATAGGCGATCGCGGCGGCGGCGTGTTGTGCGTCTGTTAGACTCTCTAATAACCCAGTTCCTGGCACTAACGGTACTTGATTTTGTTCGGCTAACTCGCGCGCCGTATGCTTTAATCCAAAGCAGCGAATCTGTTCGGGCGTCGGACCAATAAAGACAATTCCGGCGGCGATGCACGCTTGGGCAAATTCGATGTTCTCACTCAAAAAGCCATAGCCTGGGTGAATTGCCTGCGCGCCAGTTTGTTCTGCGACTTCGAGAATGCGATCGTACCGAAGATAGCTTTCTGCAACCGGTGCAGCCCCAATACACGCCGCTTCAGTTGCCATAGAAACGTGCGGTGCGTGCGCATCTGCTTGTGAATAAACCGCAACTGAAGCAATCCCTAAGCGATCAAGTGTCCGAATTACGCGACAAGCAATTTCACCGCGATTGGCAATCAAAACTTTATTGAACATGAACATTCCACTAACCGCTGAATGAGTGCCAAAAACCACATTTAACAAAATTAGGGAGCAGGGTATTTCCCACTCCCTACGCTATTAACTAGCCTTCTAAATCCACGCTATTTGCTTCAACGGGGGATACGCCCGCACCGCAGTGGTTCTCCATTTGTGGGGACTTTGAGGAGTCTAGAAGCTCCTCAATATTGGGGGGTTGGGGGCAAATTCAGAATTTTGAGGTTGATACTGATACAACTGTAGCTCGCTATGAATCTAACTTACGATTCGCTTACGCTGCGTCCCACACAATCAATCGAATCGGTGTTGGATTATAAGCATTACAAGGATTATTAATTTGCGGACAGTTAGAAATTAACACCATCACATCCATTTCCGCACGCAGATCGACTCTTTTGCCTGCTTCCGAAATGCCGTCAACGATTTCTAGTGTACCGTCTTCACTCACGGGAACGTTCATGTAGAAATTTACATTGCTCACCAAGTCGCGTTTGTTCATTTCATACTTAC
The DNA here is from genome assembly GCF_001904655.1 of Chroogloeocystis siderophila 5.2 s.c.1. NCBI lineage: Bacteria > Bacillati > Cyanobacteriota > Cyanophyceae > Chroococcidiopsidales > Chroococcidiopsidaceae > Chroogloeocystis > Chroogloeocystis siderophila. The sequence goes on from NZ_MRCC01000013.1 coordinate 24,324, forward strand.
TGAGTTCTAGCAAGTAATTTTCGACACAGGCATGAAGATGCTTCTTGTGCAACCCATAACGCACCGAGTTGCTTTCCATGCTGCATGCACCACCCAGCGTATCGTGCTTGCCACAATCATCATAGATGACAGTCATCATCACGTTTCCTTCGTTGGAAATGAGTTGTGTGCCGGTAGTGATGAAAATATTACCTTGGCGAACAACTGTGTCGGGTGCGCTGTATCGCTCGGAAGGGTCATGCGCATTGTAAAATAGCGTATCAACCGCTTGATTTGCTTGTAGGTCAATAATGCGCAAAATTTGCCCTTTTTTGATCACCCGCGACCAAGGTTGACGCGCAGGCAAGACCTCATCATAAATCGCTGTGGATGGATCTAGTTCGGTTGGTAGTGTGGCAACCATTGTTTTTCTCCTCTAAAAAGCTGTGAACTATCCTGATATCGCAATAGTCAATTAGGACACGATGGAAGATCAATTTTAATTCTGACCTCTGATTCCTGACTCCTGACCTCTGCTATAACTACATCTGAGCGAACAGCGCATCAGTGTTGATAAAACCGCGAATCGCTTCTTCGTTCGCAGTGCGACATAAATCGTCGGGTGCCGGCGCAGGCGATCGCCAAACTGTCAGCTGAATCGGCTTGGGCTTGTAAACAGTATCAGGATGCAACACGTGCGGACAGTTAGAAATGACAACTAACACATTCATCTCCGCCCGCAGGTCAACAAAACTACCAGGTTTCTCACAGCCGGTGATGTATTCTAGATCGCCGTTGGGATGCACTGCTACACGACTGAATAGATTAATATTGGGCATCAGATCTTTGCGCGTTAAGCCACGTTTACCCAATGCTTTGAGGAAGTTGTTCCGCGAGTTGTTGTAATCGCTTTCGCCGTATTTTGCCGCGTTGCTAGCAGCATTGCTACATCCGCAGATCAAATCGTGATATCCAGAGGTATCTTCTGTAATGGAAAACAGAATCCGTCCCATGTCAGAGTAGATCACCATGCCCTTTTTCAAAAAGGCATTGAACTGAATTTTGGCAGTATCAGCAACATTCAGTCGCTCAATTGGATTGTCCGCGTTGTAGCAAATGAGCGAAACACCTTGCGAACCTTCCAAGTCAGTCACACGTAGGGTATTTCCCCGCTTGATGACATTATGCCAGTACGCGCCACCAGGCAGTTTTTCATCGAGTAAAATCAGGCTGGGTTCTATCGCTGCTGATGGTAGAACAGATGTTTGCACCATGAAAGTCTCCTGTTACGGTTAGATGAGATGTTAGAAATTTGACATTCTCAAATGGCAAAGCCCAGGAGTCACCAACACTTCAATCCTGTGTGGCTCTCCCGGGCTTTTTTCCCGCCGTGTGACCAACTCGTATCCGGCACTCAGAATCTCAAGCTGGCTGCTTCTCTTGGACCAGCCACTCGGTTGTTAATTTACCGAATCGGAACCCTAGAAGCACATTCCTGTTTAATTACTATTTGAATTTTTGTGTCAAGTATTTTTTACTATAATACTCAATATTGCCAAAAATGCAATCCCCCTCCCAGGGATATAGCATAGATTAGAGTGAAAACAGTGGCAAGGTAATACTTCACCGGCAATGAGAAGAATGATTCTGAGCCTCTATCGTGTTCCAATCATAGAAACTCAGAACCGTTACTCTAACTTTTATCCCTAACCCCTGACCTCTGCTATATTCTGTATACAACGTGCCTTTAGATCCATTTTCGAGCGCTGGCTTTGGTTCAAGTTGTTTACCCTCGTGGTTGCATTGGGTGGAAAGTTGCTCTAGTACAAATACTTGGGCTATGCAAGCAGATAGTTTGCATCACGGGGAAGTTGTGTTCACGCGGCAGCAAACGGCAGGGCGCGGTCAACATGGGCGAACTTGGTATGCCCCCCCTGGGGTATTGACAGCTAGTTTTGTTCTTGATCGTCTACATAGTTCGCAATTACCAGGACTGAGTTTAGCCGCAGGTTTAGCAGTGATTTATGCTGTGGAAGATTTACTTCCTGATTTGTCTTCAAAGCTGTGGCTGAAGTGGTCGAATGATGTATTGATTGAAGAGCGCAAGTTAGCAGGAATTTTGTGTGAAGCTGCGAGTCGCGGATCTCATACTCGTGTCGTTGTTGGCATTGGACTCAACCGCTGTGCTGATTTCACTCAAGCTGGTTTAGATCCTGATTTAGTCAATAGCGCCGTCAGTTTATATCAAGTTTCGGAAAGTGTGCCAGAGGAATTAGCACTGTTAGAAAGATTGCGACACTATTTACTGCAAGTTAGTGACATTTGTCAACGCGATGGAATCGCAGCCTTAATTTCACAGTTGCGCGATCGCGATTTTCTCTATGGTCGTCCCGTGACGATAGAATTGGCAGGCGAGCAATTGTCTGGTCAAGCTGTTGGAATTGATACGAGTGGTCGCTTGTTATTGCAGCTACAAGCAGAAGTTAAGGCTTTGGTGTCAGGACGAGTTGTGTGGTGGAAAGACAAGACGGTCAGTTCGGTTACTGACTGATAGGATCAAAATAACGATCAATAACGTTTTAGTACAGCAATTATGGCATTGAGTAATGTGCGCGATCTGTATCAACAGGTCATTTTAGAACACTATAAAAAACCCCGACACAAAGGTAAAACGCATCCGGTGCATCGCCAGCAACGCGGACATAATCCTTCCTGCGGCGACATGATTGAACTCACCGTACAGCTAAATGATGCAGGTGACACAATTGAAGATGTGAAATTTGAAGGCGAAGGATGTGCGATCGCGATGGCATCAGCCGACTTAATGGCAGATGCATTGCGTGGTAAGCAAGTTACTGAAGCATTATCGATGGTGCAGCGTTTTCAAAAGATGATGAAAGGCGAAGATGAGTTTCCTAAAGAACTCCGCAAACTTAATGTGATGCAAGGCGTATCGCAGTTTCCTGTACGAATTAAATGCGCAAACCTCACCTGGTATACGTTAAAAGCTGCCTTGGAATCAACTCATAATACTGCTAGTGCTGGATTTGTCAGTAACGAAGACACGTAAAATATGATACGTTTGACCTTTAAACATCTTCTTCATCCGCAGGATCTAGCTTACAGCTAATTACCAAGTAGATGGACATAATTAAATATCACACGTGTTGACATCGGGTAATCGGTAATGGGAAGTTGAGCAATATTCTTACCAATTACCAGTTACAATGACCAACCCTTTTTAGGTACGTTGATTTTCACCCACTTAATATAGCTAACTGCCTTGTATTACACTTCATCAATGTCATGCTCACAACAGCTGAATTTTTTCAACTTACGCAATGGGCGGGTATCACGACACTGGTTGTCGCGATCTTAGCGATCGCAGGCTTTATCTTTAAATGGGGCGTTCGGTTTCAATTGGTGGGAGTTACAGGCTTCATGGCGGTACTCACAGGCGGTTTATTTGCGTTGAGTTTAGTTCCAATTGTGCGCACGGTAGTTCCTGGTGCGGTACGGTATTCCGTCGTTTACGACAATGGGGCAACGCAAGCCGTCATTTCGATACCGCCAACAATCACTGAAACAGAATTAGAAGCAACGCTACGGCAAGCAGCTAACGACTTATATTCCTATGGTCGCCTCGGTCGCGAACAAGATCAACTAAATATCCGCGCGCGAACCGTCATTCATCCTAAACTTGGCGTTTCTCAACCGTTGTACTTAGGAGATGTTAGGCGATCGCTGCGTAATCGAGAAGACGAACAAATCCAAATTGAAATTTTTTCTGATAAATTCGCAAAATTACCAAAATCTTCAGCATAATTTTCGGATAAACTAAGCATCGATGAATCAAACGACACAAACTGCTACTAACGTCCTCACGCTTGCTGTTGCCCCCGCACGAGTGTTACGCGGGTCGCAAATTTTGTCGCAATCAGGAGAAGAAATCGCCAAACTCGGCAAGCGTCCGCTCATAGTTGGCGGCGATCGCACGCTGGCTGTCACCTTACCGCTACTGCAACCTGTATTAGAACAGCAGCAATTACAAGCTGCAACGGCTGATTATGGTTGTGATTCGAGTGAAGCAAGTTTAGTAATGCTTAAACAAGCAGTAGCCGCGCATCAAGCCGATTTGATCGTTGGTACAGGAGGTGGTAAAGCCCTCGATACTGCAAAACTACTCGCACATCAATGCAACTTACCTGTTGTGACAATTCCGACATCAGCAGCGACGTGTGCTGCTTGGACAGCACTTTCTAATATTTACACCGATCAAGGCGGCTTTCTCTACGATGTCAGTTTATCGCGGTGTCCCGATTTGGTACTACTCGATTATGACTTGATTCAGACAGCACCCCAGCGTACCTTAGTTGCTGGAATTGGCGATGCGCTAGCAAAGTGGTACGAAGCTTCGGTTAGTAGCGCCGCTTCTGAAGATACTCTAACTATCGCCGCTGTACAACAAGCGCGAGTCTTACGCGATATTCTGTTTCAAAAATCTGTCGCCGCACTGCAAGCACCAGGAAGCGCGGCATGGCGTGAAGTTGTCGATGCAACCATATTACTTGCTGGCGTCATTGGGGGACTTGGTGGCGCACAATGTCGGACTGTCGCCGCCCACGCGGTACATAATGGGTTGACGCATCTACATATTCACGAAGTCGAAGGAAGCCCCGTCGTTGTACGGCGGGGTCTCTCCGACCACAGCATTCATGGTGAAAAAGTTGCCTATGGGATTTTGGTACAACTGCGGCTAGAAGAAATGCTGCAAGGCAATCAACTCGCGGCTACCGCACGGCAACAGCTGCTCAAATTTTATGACGAAATTGGATTGCCAAAAACGTTGAATGATTTGGGTATGGGAAGTATTACAATAGAAGACCTGCAAAGGTGTGTTGAAATAGCCTGCAATCCGCAGTCAGACATTCACCGATTACCCTTTAAAGTTGCACCCGAACAACTTATGGCGGCGATGGTTTCGACAACAGCACCGATGAGTAATTCCCTCAATCCTTCTGTAAGGATGATTCCCGATGAGGTAACTGAATGAGTTTGAATTGGATTCCAGCCGATCGCATCCAAAAATTACCCCCGTATGTGTTTGCCCGCTTAGACGAACTCAAAGCCAAAGCGCGGGAACAAGGGCTGGATTTAATAGATTTGGGAATGGGAAACCCCGATGGTGCGACACCGCAACCTGTCGTAGAAGCCGCGATCGCCGCCTTACAAAACTCAAAAAATCACGGTTATCCTCCCTTTGAAGGAACCGCAAGTTTCCGACGGGCAATTACCGATTGGTATCATCGTCGTTATGCAGTGAAACTCGATCCTGATAGCGAAGCATTACCATTACTCGGTTCCAAAGAAGGATTAGGACATTTAGCGATCGCCTATATTAACCCTGGTGATGTTGTTTTAGTGCCTTCTCCTGCGTATCCCGCACATTTTCGCGCCCCAGTCATCGCGGGTGGTGAAGTTTATAGCTTAAATTTGTCACCCGAAAACGATTGGTTAATTGATTTATCAAAAATTCCCGAAGCTGTTGCCCAAAAAGCCAAAATTTTATACTTCAACTATCCGAGTAACCCTACTGGTGCGACTGCACCCAGAGAATTTTTTACCGAAATTGTCGCCTTCGCGCGCAAATACGAAATTTTATTAGTCCACGATTTATGCTACGCCGAACTTGCCTTTGATGGTTATCAACCCACCAGTTTACTCGAAATTCCTGGTGCGAAAGAAATCGGCGTTGAATTTCATACACTTTCTAAAACCTACAACATGGCAGGCTGGCGCGTTGGCTTTGTTGTCGGAAATCGCCACATCATTCAAGGGTTACGCACGCTCAAAACAAACTTAGACTACGGAATCTTCGCCGCCCTGCAAACTGCCGCCGAAACCGCACTTCAACTCCCCGACGTCTACTTACAAGAAGTCCAACAACGCTATCAACAACGCCGCGATTTCCTGATTAAAGGATTAGCTGAACTCGGCTGGGATATTCCCAAAACCAAAGCCACTATGTACCTATGGGTACCTTGTCCTAAAGACACAACTTCGACAAACTTCGCGCTTGATGTCTTACAGCAAACCGGAGTTGTCGTCACCCCAGGAAACGCCTTTGGCGCTGCGGGTGAAGGCTACGTGCGGATTAGCTTAATAGCAGAATGCGATCGCCTCCAAGAAGTGCTGAATCGCTTCAAACAAGCAGGAATTGGCTATAGCAAAGAGGTCAGGGGACGCGCCGCAGACCTACCGGTTCAGGGAGCAGAGGTCAGGGTAGGATTAGCGAAGGGGTCAGGGTAGGATTAAGTTCTCTCTTAATTTTTATCCTCTGCGTTCTCTGTGCCTCTGTGGTTATTTACAAATCTCCAACCTCTCGCACAACCTGCTGCGAAACGAACGGCAAAAGCTGCTGATTCTGACAGTGCGCCCTACCCTCAACAAACACCACCAAAAGAAAAGGTTGCTGACCAGGAATTTCAATATAAGCCGCATCATTACGCACCTGAGATGTCCACCCCGCTTTAGACCACAACTGTGCATTATCCGGCAAACCTGCACCCAAAAAACCCGTCACTTGATTTTCTTCCACATCCGTCGCTAAGTTCAAATCGCGTTGCAGTAAACTCATCATCGCCTGCGATCGCTCACTCGATACCGCCACACCCCCAACAATACTGTGCAACAACCGCGCCGTCGCATTCGTTGTCAGCATATTGCGATTTTGCATCATCTCGCCTAAGTACATTCGTTCGCGCCCATAGGGACCTTCACACCAAGTTTTTTGATTGACATTAATCTTTTCGATTTCTTCCCAGCCCAACGACTGAAAGTAGCGGTTAACGATATTACGCTGCGATTTCCACGTCTCAAATGGTCCTGGTGGCAATTCGGGACCGCTTGTCGTTCCACTCAAAACATCGACAACTAAACTTGTGGCATCGTTACTCGAGTCGACCATCATATCGCGGATTGCGCGCTCTAATTCACCCGACGTCTGCACCAGACCATTTTCTAACCATTCGTGGATAGCGACGAGATAGAATAACTTGACGACGCTTGCTGGATAAATTCGTTCATCACCACGATAACTGAATCCTCGTACTTGGTAATTCCAAAAGGCATTAGGACTTAAAGCCCCGCCAGTGTTTACCGGAACCGGAGAGTCGTAGACAATCCATGTCAAAGCCAAAGAATCTTGAGGCAATTGCGGAAATTTTGCCCAGGTTGCTTGTAGAATGCGATCGCCTTGGTTTTTAAGTTGTTCGTCTTGTAAGAAGAAAGTCATAGGTTAAAGGGGCAAGGCAATGGCTTGCCCGTACAATGTCATCAATAAGGCAAGGCATTGCCCGTACAATGTCATCAATAAGGATAATGTCCTAATTATATTGATTGATGGTGAATTAAATTATTAGATTATAGGAATTGGGTCAGAAAGCAACAAAAATGACAATGACCGTAAAAGAGTTACAAATAATTGAATATGTGTGTCAAACGCATTTGAATATTTATGATTCTCCTAAATGCGATCGCTTGGCAACGCAGGCAGCTAAAGGGCGAAATTTACGGGTAGTGTCGCAAGAAGATGCAGCGATCGCGGTGTGTTTGTGTGAAGACGATTATCCTGGCTGGCTGTTGCGCTCAGATGTTGGGAAATTGCAAGTTGCAACGCAGGCGTATCAAGCTCAGCTTGTGGCAGAAGCAGAAATTAGAACGTTCATACCGCAAGTCATTGCGTTTACTCAGGCGGCGATGCAGCAGCCAAATTATTACCTTTGGGGTGGTAGTGTAGGACCTAATTACGATTGTTCGGGTTTGATACAGGCGGCGTTTGCTTCTGTTGGGGTGTGGTTGCCTAGGGATGCGTATCAGCAAGAGGCGTTTGCACTAGCAATTACGGTAGAGGAAATGATACCAGGAGATTTGGTGTTTTTTGGGGTTGAGAAGGCGACTCATGTCGGGCTTTTTTTAGGAGATGGTTGTTATATTCATAGTTCTGGCGAGAAAATGGGGCGCAATGGCATTGGGATTGATCGGTTATCGGAACAAGGGGATGCGGTGAGTCGGTCGTATTATCAGCAGCTAAGGGGTGCGGGAAGAGTTGTTGAGAGTTATACAGGAGCCAGGGGAGCCAGTAGTGCAGTGCGGGAGGTCGGTTGCGTGCGGAGGTGTCCTCCGTTGAGCAAACCGACCGTGAGGTTCCCTCTGTTGTAGCAACTGGCGTGAGCAGAGGAGTAGGCAATAGAACAATGAAAAGTATTGTTGTGGCGGGGAATGTGGAGCAAAATGGGTTTTCAGTGGATTACCCTGATGTTTCAGTGGTGGTGCCGGTTTATAACGAGGTGGAAAGTCTTCCGCATTTGATTGAGGCGATCGCTGCGAGTTTGCAGCAGTCGCAGTACAGTTATGAAATTATTTGTGTCGATGATGGTTCGCATGATGGTTCGGCGGAGTGGTTGAAGCAGCAAGCTTTACTTCGTCCTGATTTGCGATCAGTGTTGTTGCGGCGCAATTATGGACAAACGGCGGCGATGGCGGCGGGATTTAATTATGCTGCGGGTCGGGCGATCGTGACTTTGGATGGTGACTTGCAAAACGATCCGGCGGATATCCCGCTGCTACTTGCTAAGTTGGAGGAAGGTTATGACTTGGTGAGTGGTTGGCGTCACAAACGGCAGGATGCGGCTTTGACACGGTTGTTGCCTTCTAAGATTGCGAATTGGTTGATTGGGCGGGTGACTGGGGTGCAGTTGCATGACTATGGTTGTTCGCTCAAGGCATATAATGCGGAACTTGTCAAGGACATGCATTTATATGGCGAGTTACACCGCTTTCTTCCGGCGTTGGCTTTTATTGAGGGGGCGCGAATTACGGAATTACGAGTACGTCACCATGCGCGGCGGTTCGGTAAGAGTAAGTATGGCTTGTGGCGTACATTTCGTGTATTGATGGATTTGTTAACGATCTGGTTTATGAAAACGTTCCTGACGCGCCCGATGCACGTGTTTGGTTTGTTTGGGCTGGCTTCAATGCTATTGGGAACCGTGATCGGTTTGTACTTAACGTTTTTGAAGTTGGGTTTGGGGCAGAGTATTGGCAATCGTCCGCTGTTGATTTTAGCGGTTGTGTTATTTATCGCTGGGGTGCAACTTTTTTGTTTTGGGTTGTTGGCAGAGTTGTTGATGCGTACTTACCACGAATCGCAAGGACGACCTATCTATCGTGTGCGAGAGGTTTTGGGAAAAAATATTAAGTAAAGTAACAATGGTATGTGGGTAATGGGTAATGGGAAATTGTTGATAACTTTGCCAATGACCAATTACCAGTTACCAGTTTTACCTACTTAATAACGTTACCCATTAGCTGAACTTTGAACGTTTTTCAGACGCTTGATCCTCAACCGCGCCGTAACTTGCAAATTCTCTTTGTTGCGGGTTTATTGTTTTGGTCGAGTTTGGCTTCGTTGTTGCCAACGTTACCACTTTATATCAGCGATATTGGTGGGACACCGCAGCAGATTGGCATTGTCATGGGAAGTTTTGCGATTGGGCTGTTAACTATGCGCCCCTGGTTGGCACAATTGGCAGACTTGCGCAGTCGCAAATTGGTGTTAATTATGGCGCTAAGTGCGGTTGCTTTAGCCCCGTTGGGTTACTTGATGGTGAAATCCTTATGGTTATTGACGATTATTCGGGCGTTTCACGGAATTAGTATTGCAGCTTATTCGAGTGGTTATACAACTTTAGTCGCGGATATCGCCCCAGCCAAAAGTCGCGGCGAAATTATCGGTTACATGAGTTTGGTAAATCCGATAGGTATGGCGTTGGGACCTGCTTTAGGTGGTTATTTACAAGCGAGTATCGGTTACACGGCTTTATTTTTGTTATCGGCTGGCTTGGGAATATTGGGGATATTATTTGCATCTCAAGTTTCTAACCCAGTCGCTGATTTACACAAACTTCAAGCAACAGATAACCGCTTTTGGCAACTCTTGTGTAGTCCGCGAATTCGGACTTTGGCGCTGGTGTTGCTGTTAGTTGGGCTAGCATTTGGCACTTTGAGTACGTTTGTGCCTTTGTACATTAAATCTGTAGGTGCCGATTTTAATGTCGGTTTATTTTACACCGCAGCGGCGATCGCCAGTTTTATCATCCGCATTCCGACAGGCAGGGCAAGTGATCGCTACGGACGTGGTTTGTTTGTTACGATTAGCTTAATTTTTTACACCGTATCAATGTCGCTGTTGTGGCTAGCCAACGGCGCTACTGTGTTTTTAATCGCTGGCTTTGTGGAAGGATTGGGGGCTGGTATCTTAATTCCGATGGTGGCTACCGTAGTCGCTGATCGCACGTTACCACAAGAACGCGGACGAATGTTTGGTTTGTGTATGGTGGGGTTTGATGTCGGAATTGCGATCGCAGGGCCTGTTTTGGGGGCGATCGCGCAGCAAGTTGGTTATCGTCATCTTTTTGGCTTGGCGGCTAGCTTGACGGCGCTGGCGATCGTCGTTTTCCTCACGCAATCAAGTAAAGACATCCCACATTCCCTACGCTTTGCACTCGGTAAAGGTAGAGATGTTTATGCATTAAGGTAAATAAAACGGGCGAGGAGGGATTCGAACCCCCGACACCGTGGTCCGTAGCCACGTGCTCTAGTCCACTGAGCTACACGCCCTAACTCTTGCGAGTATCTATACTATCACGAAAAAGTGAAATGACACAAATTTCGCAAAATTCCTCTAACTTGACGCATTTGGATAACCAGGGACAAGCCCAAATGGTTGATGTTTCGCACAAAACGGCGACTGTGCGCGAAGCTGTTGCGGCGGCGAGTGTGCGAATGTTGAGCGAAACTTTTGCCACAATTCAAGCAGGAAATGCCCCTAAAGGTGATGTTTTGGGGACTGCAAGACTTGCGGGAATTATGGCGGCTAAACAGACATCAAATTTAATTCCGTTATGTCACCCTTTACCGTTACACAAAGTCAAAGTACAGATTGAGCCAGATTCACACTTACCTGGTTATCAAATTACTGCGTTAGTTAAAACTAAAGCGGAAACGGGTGTAGAAATGGAAGCGTTAACAGCGGTGTCTGTTGCAGCATTAACTTTGTACGACATGGCAAAAGCTTTAGAAAAGTCGATTTCGATTGAAGCAATTCGCTTAGTGAGTAAATCCGGTGGTAAGTCTGGAGATTATCATCAAGCTGAGTAGCGTGAATACAAATATATTTGTACAAAAATCCGTTTTTTAGCTTGAGTAAGGCAAAATGACGTTGTTCGATAAAGTCCAACCGTTTTTAGTACTGCTATCGATTTTAATCGGGCTAGTACTAGCTCAGGCAGTATGGTTTAGTGATGTAGCCTCAACAATCATTGTACCGCTGCTGGGAATCATGTTGTACGCAACGTTTTTGCCACTGCCTTTGCAACGATTCGGACGAGTGTTGCGCAACTTTAAGGTGACACTTGCAAGCTTACTCGTTAACTTTCTCTGGACACCTCTTTTTGCTTGGGGGTTGGGTGCTGTGTTTCTGCAAGGTAGCCCTGATTTACGAGTTGGGTTACTGATGCTAATGGTTACTCCTTGTACAGATTGGTATATTGTTTTTACGGGAGTTGCAGGCGGAGATGTCGCTTTGGCAACTGCTTTATTACCATTAAACTTGATATTGCAAATCCTGCTACTTCCAGCTTATCTATTCGTTTTTGCAGAAACGTTGGTTGAGTTAAACCCTATCGACCTTTTAGAAAGTATGGTTTGGGTATTACTTATTCCTTTATTTTTAGCCATTATTTCGCGACAATTTGTTTTCTGGTGGAAAGGCAATATTTGGTTTGAGCAAACAATTGCAAAAATTACAGTAGTGCAAGTTATTAGCCTTAATCTAGCGATTGTTGCTATTTTTGCATCTGAGGGAGGTACACTTTTACAGCGCCCAGAATTACTATTTTTGCTTTTTGTGCCTGTTTCTTTGTTTTTTGTGACAAATTTTCTGCTGGCGCAATGGGTTGGACGTTGCTTGCGTTTTTCCTATGAAGAGTTAGCTTGTTTTAGCTGCACTACTTTAGCTCGTAACTCTCCGTTGTCTTTGGCGATCGCTGTTTCTACATTTCCCCATCGACCTTTAATTGCTCTAACATTAGTCATTGGTCCATTAATTGAGTTACCCATCATGGTTTTCATTTCTCAATTACTGTTGCGAATTCGACGACGAGGACAATGGAAATGATACCTTATTGCACTGCTGTATATCCACCGTCAATAACAAGGTTGTGTCCAGTAATAAATGAGGCTGCATCAGAACATAACCAAACTGCTGCTTGTGCAATATCGTTAGGTTCGCCAATTCGTTGTAGTGGAATGCCAGATGCTACTTGTTCAAGCATGCTTGGCGGTGCTTCTGCCCATAAATCTGTTTTTACAGCACCAGGACTTATCGTATTAATACGAATCTTTTGTTCAGCATATTCTGCTGCGGCTGCACGCGAGAGCGATATTACACCACCTTTAGCGGCTCCGTATGCAGAGTAGTTAGCAACACCAACTAGCGCCCCTTGTGAGGAAACATTAACAATCGCTCCAGTTCCTAATTTCATCATTGCAGGAATCTGGTATTTCATACATAGCCAAATTGACTTAAGATTGACAGCTATTTCTGCTTCCCAGTCTTCTTCAGACATTTCAATTAAAGGAATCGCTTTACCGGAACCTGCATTGTTGAAGGCAAAATCAAGGCGAGTGTATGTCTCGATCGTGGTATTAACTAGGGCTTCTACTTTTTGTGCTTGCGTTACATCTGTTTTGACAAAAAGTCCTTCACCACCCGCTTGTTGAATTTGTAGAATTGTATCTTCGCCTTCTAAAGTGCGCCGCGCTGCAACAACTACTTTTGCACCTGCTTTAGCAAAGGCGATCGCTGTTGCTTTACCAATACCAGAACTACCACCTGTCACAATCGCAACTTTTCCATTCATGGAAGACATCGGGTTTCCTCACTGAAATTCATACGATTGTTCTTAATTTACGCAATCGGATATTGAGGTTCATGAGCGATACTTGCGCCGTTTTATCAAAATCTTGCGGTTTACTCTTGCGAATATGGTTCGCCAGGGAAAAAGGAATCGCTCAATATTTCCTCTAAGGTATAAGTACACTCAACCGGAAAAGTTTTGTTAGGTAGATTGGTTTCTCCTACAGCTAGCTCGATGCCTTTTTGATATGCTTTGTGTAATGCTTCTTCAAGGTACGATTTCAGGCTAGGATTTTCCTGTAATATGTCGTTAAGATCCATCCGCTGCACTCGGATTGTACTTAACCAACTACGAATGCGCTTTTGAGGCTGATATTCCCATTTAAGTAAATGTCCGATTAAAATACTCAATCGGTTTCGTAATTCCTGACGTTGTTGTTTTCCCAAACACTCAATTTCCTCAATTAAATTTGGCAAATCAAGTTCGTGCCATTGGCGATCGCGCAGTAACTTCGCTTGTTGTTGAGTCCAGGCATAAAAATCGATATCGTAGAGATTGTTGATCATTGGAGTGGTAATTGGTAATTGGTTATAAACAGTCGCGATATTGTTTTGGTGTAACTCCAGTGAGTTTGCGAAATTGTGCAGTGAAGTGACTTTGGTTATAGAAACCAACACGATAGGCTACTTCTGCAATCGCCAGCCGCGTTACAGATAGCAGAACTTTAGCGCGTTCGATACGTCTTTGTGTTAAATAACGATGGGGTGATTCTCCGGTTGCAGTTTTAAAAGCACGGGCAAAATGAAATTGACTAATATGAACAACAGCCGCCATATCAGCAATTGTGATATTTTCTGCCAATTTTTCTTCAATAAAATCTTTAACTTGCTTGAGTTTGATTGTATCTAGTAGTTTATTTCCTGATTGAGGTTTTACCCACACGCGATTGTAGTTGCGTAGTAGATGGATCATCAACAAATTTCTGAGTGACTCAGTGTAAATTTTTCCAGCTAATCCTTCATTGAAAATTTCTGCTTTGAGTAATTGCGCTATATAAAGAATAGTATTGTCAGGAAAAATGACGCGGTGTTCAATCTCAACAGGAGTGGATACACCATTTTCTACGGCAACTTGATTAAGTAATTGTTGATCAAGTGTGATGTTGATGTATTCACTAATTTGTTCTCGATAGTGCCAAACAAAATCATGTTCACAATAGAGAAACACACTGCCTGGTGGTAAAGCTGTAGTTTGAGTTGAAGCACCATCAACTGACCAAGTGACGCGATTGTGTGGTACAAACGCAACACTAATTGTGTTCTTAGGCATGGCAAAATCAAATTCACCAATCGCATTCATGCAACTATATTCAACGGTGATACCTTCCCATTGTTGAGTCAGCGTTGATAAAGGTGGCAAGTTATGTATACTTGGTAGCGATCGTACATTATTTTTCATAACCAACTACCATAAATCAATAATTTATTAAAATATAGCTTTATTCAAGAAAAGTAGAAGATCGTCATATTCTAGAAAATAACTCCTTGTACCTTAAAGTTCAACTTTATTGCTGATAAAACCCCTTTTCTTTGTGTCCTAAGAAAGCGGGAAGGCTACGCCTATGTGGTTCGTCAAAAAAGATGCTACAAAAAATTATTATCCTCTCACTTTTATCAAAGCTTTAATACTGTTAGCGATCGCGTCCCTTATCTGTAGCTAAAATAATCATAAGACGTGCATCAAGTCCGGCTAGGTAAATGAATAATATCTTCAGTAATAAATCCTATTTTGCTAAGCAAATATTCCTACTAAGCCTTGCAGTAGCTAATATCTCTATTGTTGGTATTGTACCTAGTCGAATAACACAAGCTGCCCAAGAGGTTCCTGTTGTGAGTTCCGCAGCTTTGGGGCAAAATATGGATGTTCCCTGGTCGCGTCCTGTCAGAATTAACGATCCATTTGAAGGAAGTTATTTAGGAGTTTTTGATCGCAACTACTTTTATCGCAGGTTTTTGAATAACAACGTCAGGTTTGAAATATTAAGTCTTTGGAGTCCGAATTCAGTTCGTTTTCTGTTAGCTTCGAGAGAACGTAATTGTGCGTACTCAAGGAGATTCTCATATAACCGCTTGTTAGCACCCCGCATTCTTGCTTATCGAGGTCATAAATACTTATACACAGGATTTCCTTACGCTAGCTTTCCAGTTTCAAGATGTGAGATCGCAAGTAATACTCAAAATGCTGTGAGACTGTTAATCCGAACTGACGAACAAGTTTATCAACTTGATGGTAGAAACAGTGCATTTGCGATTACTCCTGATGTTGCCAATGCTTTAAGAACAACTCCGGTTGAAAATGTCCAGATTAGGTTAGTCACAGAAAGCGGCGAAACTATTGATAGTGAAATTGGGAGGGGAACTGTTGAAGCTTGGAGAAATATCTATTAGTCATACTGTTTTTACATGATTTTCACAGATAAGGTGAGACTTTGTGGCATAATCCTGCTTCAACTAGCTACAAATCGTGAGAAAATCCTAAAATAAGTTAGTATCTCACTCATACACTTACAGATTAACGATATATGCCTCCTCGTTGGCCGCGTAAACCTGATCGCCGCGATCCAGCGTATCGTCGCTTGGACGATCGCATGAATTTTGCAATGCACGTCGCGATTTTTGCTGTAACAAATTCTGGATTGTGGTTCTTCTACAACCTTAAGTCTATTACTTGGACTTGGCTACCTTGGTTAACAGCAAGTTGGTTAGTAGTATTACTGGTGCATTTAATTTATATTTCGGCGATCGCAGATTATTCTGAGTCAAAAACACAAAAGTCTACTTAAAGATAGATGAAAATTTCTGATTAATTAGAAACTGTGGCAGTGAAGTATTACAAATTAAATCAAAAATTATGGCTAACCAAAGTACGACAGAAATCCTCGAAGCGCTAGCATCAGAAATTGGCGAAAATGTCTATATTGATGTTGCTAAATGGCATCTCTACCTTTCTGATGCCAAGTTGCACAAAGTATTAGCAGAAAAGTTTTATCCGCTACTTTCGGCTAATTCTGTTAATGAAGACGAAGTTTTAGACATATTAAAAAATATGTCAATTAAGATTGGTGGAGGGAGAAGAGAAATTCCTTTAATCGATTTATTACCGATGCAATGTCAAGTTAACTTAATTGATATTGTGGAGAAGTATCAAAGTCGATTTTAATATTATCTCACAAAGCGTTGGCGCAGGCGTGAGATTACCAAATCAACTTCAGGTAACTTCATTTGCAAAGCGATCGCCGCAAACACTCCAAGTCCGACTAAACCAGATACAGTAAGTTGCAACAGTTGAACAATTAAACCTTCACTACCGAGTAGGCGTTGAGTAGCCCATAGTGTTGCCCAACTCGCAGTTCCAGCAACAAAACTGCTAGCGGTTAAACCTAATATAGGTATACTCCAATCGCGTAGCGGTAAACCATTAAGCCGACGGTTGAGGATGAAAAGGAACATAATCGTTGAAGCAAAATTTACTCCTACTGTTGCTAATGTAATACCTGGAGCGCCAAAAGGTTTGACTAGGATGTAGTCAAGTCCTGCATTAAGCATAATATTGAGTAAACTAACGCGAAATGGAGTTGTGCCATCACCTAACGCATAAAATACTCTAACAAGGACATCACGCGCTAAGTAGACAAACATACCAATACCATATGCTATGAGTACCGATGCAACTAACTGCGAACCTTCTTGTTCAAAAGCGCCGCGTTCGTAAACTACGCGAACAATGGGAACTGCTAAAGCAACAAATAACGCACCTAATGGCAGCATCGTCACTGCTGTAACAAGTAAGCCTTGACGAATACGCAGCTTGAGATTTACCCAATCTTCCGGTGCGGCTAACTGCGAAAGCATTGGCAGTAAGGGCAACAAAATCACGTTTGAGATAATACCCAAGGGTGTTTGCACAAGTAAACCAGCATAGCTAAATGCTGCTGCTGCACCCGCAATTCCTGAAGCAAAAAATAAATCGGTATAGAGATTAATTTGCATCATTCCTGAAGAAAACGTTGCGGGAGCCATAATATTAATGACTTCGCGGACTCCAGGAAAACGAAAATCAAATCTCAAGCGTAGAGTACCTAGTCCTAACCGCCACTGTGTAATGAGTTGGGCAAGCCATTGTAAAATTGCACCAGCAAGCGTTCCCCAAGCTAAAACTTGTCCGCCTAGTAAAGCGTACCGTGGTAAAACAATATCATCTCCCAGTTGAAAGGCTAAGATTCCCAGTCCAATAATGATTGTGATGCTAGAAAGTACTGGACTAATTGAAAGTAACCAATACTGATTTGCAGTGTTTAACGTACCAAAGCCAATACCTACTAAACCCGCAAGTAATGCCATTGGTGCCATAATTTGCAGTTGCACAGTGGCGATCGCCTGCGTTTGTGAACTCAGTTGCGGACCTAGTAAGCTAATAAAAAAGTCGGCAAAGACGACTAAAATTACAGTAATCAGAATAAGTAAGCCACTCACCAGTGTGGTTGTTGTTTCGACTAACTGCGCAGATTCTTGTTTGCTGCGTTTGGATAAGACACTGACTATGGCACTATGAATTGGTCCATTGACACCACCGAGTAGCACCCAGAAGAAGCTAGGAACAACGTAGGCATAGCTATAAGCATTCGCCACCACACCAACACCAAACGCCGCCGCGATCGCTTGTTGACGCACGAGGGCTACAAGTTTACTTAGCAAAGTTGCAACTGCAACGATTCCAGCAATTCCAGCTAACGAACGAGAAGGTTTTTCAGACACAAAGCATTACTACTATCTCAACCTCATAACATTTAACCGCGAATTGCGATTTTAGTGATTGAGCTTTGGCGGTTGGCTGCAATGATTTTTTGTTCTGTGCTGTGGGATCGCTTTTTCAACAAGCCTTCAATTTCTTCATCCGTTAATCCGAACTGTCTAAAAATTCGCAATACATAAGCAGGAGACATTTCTTTTGCTCCCATGTCAATTGGGACTACTCGTGTTTTACCTTCAACAACACGGGTATAAAGACTATGATCTCCGTTACCCTCTCGGTAAAAGGTGCAACCTACCTTTTCTAAAAGTTTAATTAATTGCTTTGGCTTGAGTGAGGGAATATTTTTAGGCATAAACTGCCCTAAATTCGTATACTTGTGATACTGGCTCCTTTGACTCAACAGTCAAAAACTCATGCAATTCCTTTATTGGAACGGGAGCGCAATAAACATCAGATTTAGACTCGTAAACATCTTGAAAAGACTCAATTGCCTCTTTTAATTTTTCGATGGTGCTATCCTGCGTTTCGCCTTGACTGACAATTCCATTTTCTAGACATAAGGCAACCCAATAACCGGCACTTTGTCGCAGAATAACGGTGTAAAAATCCATACTTCTGTTGAAATAACCTTGTGTTGTTAATTTTAGTCCAATACTATATTTTGCGCGTTACCCACATAGCTTAGCCTTGTTAAGGTTCGCTGCGAATTGCTGGAGGCTGTACCGAATCTTGAGGAGATACGTATGAACTCCAGAGGTTTCGTAGCGAGGAAAGAGCAAGGACTAAAAAGGCAATGGCACAAGCTCAGTAAGTTAAATTTGTCCAACATCTTGGCGATCGCTGCAACTTGTGGATTTGTGATTGATAGCAAAATACCAGAAAGCAAAGCATTTTTACTGTGAGTGTTTGTTCGATCGAGCTTGATACTGACTTCTTTATTTGCCTCTTGCCATGTATCTCGAGCTAGCCAAAGTAGATAGAGTACGCCAGCAATCCCAATTGGTAGACGTAATAAGTCCCATTGCAGAAGTAAGCCAACGCCTGCCAAACCTAGTACAGCCGAAAGCGCATCTCCTACAAGCGAACCAATTTGAACAGCTAATGCACCTTTGAACCCACCTCTGATTCCCTGTCGAATAGTCTCTGCAAAAACTGCTCCAGGTGCAGCATTAAAGATGAATCCTAAAAGTAATGCAGTAAAGAAAAGTGCGAACATTAAGTTTCCTCTATTGCAGTCACTTCATTAAGTGTGCGATGAGATATAAGAATAAGGATAGTTGTTATTGCTTATTTCAATAATTTAGAGTATATTTGAAATAGTAGGGTTATTTCTGAAATTTTTAATTTTGGATATATTCCCATTATGAAGAAAATCATTTACTAACTTAGATATTAACAGAAAGTAACCCCAAAAATAAAGCGATTTTTTGCTGAATTTATCAAAAATAAATAATTCCTAGCTGTGCTAAAGAAACAGTGTAAAAGTATCTTGATAGATGCGATCGCTACACAATACTGGGTTAAAATGTAGCATAAAGACTACGTATAAACCCAGATGCATCCAGAGGATAGTACAGCTGACGTACAAGAGCCAATCGATAAAGCACCAGCAGAAGTTAGGCAAATCATTGAACAGGTATGGAAGTTAGAAAAGAGCAGACTTGATAAAAAAAGTAACAGCCATATCAACGATGATATTTTGCGGATTGTCAAGGAAGCGGTGCGATGAAGTTAACTTCAATTCGGCTGTGTAACTTTCGTTCGTTTTATGGCAAAACACCGGAAATTGTACTTGCAGGCGGAACAAATCGCAATACGACAATTGTTCACGGTAACAATGGTGCGGGGAAAACAAGCTTCTTAAATGCCTTTACGTGGGTACTATACGAGAAGTTTAGTGCGGCGTTTGCATCAGCTGAACAACTTGTCAATAAACGGGCGATCGCTGAAGCAAATATCGGAGAAGCAATCGAATGCTGGGTAGAAATATTTTGGGAACATGACAACAAACGCTACCGCGTTAAACGCGAGTGTCGCGTGTATAAAAATGACACCAACTTTGACGCGGGTAAAACCCAGTTGTTTATGCAAATAGCTGGCGATGATGGACGATGGTATCCTTCACAACAGCATCCAGAAGATGTAATCAATCAGATTCTACCAGGCAGCCTACATCAATACTTTTTTTTCGATGGCGAACGAATTGAACAAATTGTGCGATCGGATAAGAAAGCAGAAATTGCTGAAGCAACCAAAATCTTTCTAGGCGTAAAAGTCATAGATAACTCAATTAAGCACCTAAGCGAAGCCAAAAAAACGCTAGAAAATGAATTAAAAGCGATTGGTGATGTCCAAACCAAACAACTTTTGAGAGAACGGCAAAAAATAGAAATTGAGATTGAACAAATTACACAGCGACAAAGTGAGATTACTCAAGAGTTAGAACATCAAAACACTTTTAAAAAAGAAACAAGTCACCGTCTACGCGAACTTGCTGCGGCGCAAGAATTACAGGAAAGACGGCAAAATTTAGAAAACCAGAAAACAACAAATCAAGAAGAACTACGAAAAAGTAAAGAAACTCTCAAGAAAACTATTTCTACACACGGTTACAGTGTACTACTAGCGTCAACAACAAATCTATTTCGAGAAATTATTGCAGAATTAAAGCAGCGCGGCGAGTTAACCGCAGGAATTTCGCAAGAATTTGTGCAAGAAATACTGCGCGATCGCCGTTGTATTTGTGGTACGCAACTAGACGATGGAAGTGATGCGCGTCAAAAGGTCAGCAACTTGTTAAATCAAGCTGGTTCTTCTGCTGTCCAAGAAACTGTGATTCGGACAATTGCCCAAGTTGACGAAATTGACAAACAAGCGATCGCTTTTTGGGAAGATGTTGATCGCGAACAATTACGTATTGGTCAATTAAGAGAAAGTATATCGCAAATTGAAGCTGAGTTAGATAATATTCAAGAACGTTTGCGTAAAGATCCCAGCGAAAAAATTCGCAATTTGCAACTTCGATTGGATGATATTGATAGAAACATAACTGAATTAAATATTGAACGCGGTGAAAAGAATCAGCGTTTTGATAGTTTAAAAACTGAAGCTGCTGAATTAGATAAGCAAATTGCAAAACAAAAATTTAATGAAGAAAGACAAGCACTAGCGCAACGACGTATTGCTGCAACTTTAGATGCAATTGAACGATTAAACGAAGTTAAACAACGCCAAGAGAAGCAGTTTCGTTTGCAATTAGAAAAACGCATTCAAGAAATATTTAATAAAATTTCTATTACGCCCTATATTCCTAAAATTAGTGAAAAATATGAACTTACATTAATAGAAAATACTTCTGGAGTAGAAGCACCTGTTGCGGCTTCTACAGGTGAAAATCAAATACTTAGTTTATCATTTATTGGTAGCATCATCAACAAAGTGCGCGAGTGGAGTGAAAGAAAAATGTTGATGGTGGCTGATGGTAGTACATTTCCCATAGTGATGGACTCGCCGTTTGGAAGTTTAGATGAAACTTATCGGCGACAAATTGCCAAGATTATTCCACAATTAGCCAATCAGTTGATTGTATTAGTAAGTAATACCCAGTGGCGTGGAGAAGTCGAAACAGAAATGACTTCAAGAATTGGTAGGGAATATGTCCTAACTTACTATTCTTCTAAACCAGATTGTGAAGAGGATACGATTGAAATTACAGGACAAGAGTATCCTTTAGTTAGACAAAGTCCTAATGAGTTTGAGTATACTGAAATTCTTGAGGTAAATCGCAATGGTTGAATGCAACTACTGCGCTACAAATTATTAAAAAGCTTTAAAAAAAATGGTAGAAACTGGCAGAATCAGAGTAGCAAAAGACAAAGCTGACTTAGTTAAATTTTTAATATCCACTGATGGTAGAACAGGTCCTTTTCAGACTTATGTTGATATAATTGTCTTTGCTGCTGCTTTGGGTGCAAAGCACAACAAACGAGTACCTTTAGGAGAGATTTCCAAAAGAGAACCGTCTCCTATTCCACAAGAACAGTTTATTGTTCGCGGATATGACACAGTCATTAATCTTATAGCAATTACTGAAACCAAAAATTTAAGCGTTTTATCTTTTAGTGAAAATCAAAGTCGTGAAAAACGTAATTATATTTTTGAAGAATATGCCAATGGAGGACTAGAAATATTACAATCAGAGTTTCGAGGTGCGGTTGACTATTCAGAACGAATTTTACTGATTCTCAGTTCAGAACGAGTCGAACATAAGAAAGATAGTGAATTTGATCTGAGTAGATTTTTATCTTGAATTAAATATTATTAATTATTAATAAACTTTATCCATCCCAGCTTGACTTTTACAGTGTTAACTGCGGCGGCGATCGCACTTCCACCAAAAGATACTTTATAAGGTTTTGCTGGATTTTTGGGTTTAAGATCTATCCTAACTATATTATCTCGCCAAAGTTCATTTTCTCTTGACCAATCTAGCTGTGCTAGTTGCGAAATTTTTGTTTGATTAAAATAATTATCTTCTTGAGCGTAAGTATGATAAAGCAATCTTCCTAAAACTTCTAAACCAGCACTTACACCAAGTAGACATTCTTCCTTAAATCTACTTATATCATCAACAGTTAAATTCTGATGAGCTTTTTCAACAATATACCGCGTGTGGTGACACTCCAAGAAAAATTGATTAAGACACTCAGCTAGAGATCCGCTTACTGCTTCTACCTCGTAATTTTTCAATTCATCGGCTGGATCGTTAGCAAAAACACAACTGACAAATCTAGCAACGTAATTTGTGGTGTAAATTAGCTTACTTTTAGTTGCAGGATTTGATTTAATTTTCTCTGTCTTGTCTTGAAACATTGAAACTCTGTTAATTAATTCTTTGGTAATACCAACTCGACCAGAGTATTCACCAAATGACAATAACAAAGATTTATTTAGCGGTCTCGTTTGTGCCATATCTTTGAAGTCGATTTGACACTGATGCTTATCCGCCTCTAAAATTAAAGTAATCGGAAAATCATCATCACCAATCAAGTGGCTTTCATTACCTAAAACTAGTTCTTGAATTGCACTTTTACGATGTTGTCCATCGGTAATATCTAATTTAACTTTATTAGGAATAACGACGATACAAAGTCCTCTACCTAATTCATGGACTATAATATTGTGTTCATCAACATTGGTGGTAATTGTTCCTAAAACCCAAGGTCGATTTGCTTTAGTGCGTTCGACAACATATGTTTTGATTTCCTCCGCATGACCTTTAACTTCTGGGCGATTTTTACCCGAATCAGGATCGTTGTCAGTAGATGGCATCGCTTGGAGAAGAATAGGCAAATCTCTGGCTGGAACATTGATTTGCACCATTTTTCGCTTTCCTTGCTGAAAAATTAACCCAGGATAGCACCGTTCGCGATGATACTTTGAAAAATAAGGCTCAAGTAGCAAATCAAGTCGCTGATGATTGATATCTTCTGGCGCTTCTACCATAGAAAAGTTTATCTAAGTTAGTAAAGATTAGCCTACATGATAAGTAGTATTTATACATTATGACATCAGTAAAAGCCACAAGAGAAAACGCTTTGCGAATGCTACAGCAAGCCGCAGATAGATTAAGACGTTTGAGCGAAGGCTTGATCCACAACCTGTCGAAAGGGCAGACCGGACTGAATCTGTTTTCGCATTCGATTTTTCAAAACAAACCATTGATGCTCAATCGGATTCAAATCGGGCGAGTAAGGGGAGAGGTAGAGCAGGTGGCAACCGGCTTGCTGAATGAGCGTCTCGATGCGGCCGCCTTTGTGGAATGAAGCATTGTCGCAGATGAGGACACTGCCAGGGGACAAAACCGGCAACAAGGACTGCTCCAACCAGGCTTCAAACACGGCTCGATTACAGTATCCCTCATAGGTCATGGGGGAGATTAGGGTGTGCTCATGCCAAGCTGCGATGAAACTGACCCGCTCAGTGCGCGTCCCTCGACGCTCAGCTTGGAAGCGTTCCCCCCGAGGGCACCAACCGTATCCATAATCTTCGGTATCATCAATACCGGCCTCCTCAAGATAGACCCGTTGAGATTTGTCGAACGCGGCCAGTTGAGTCAGGAACGCTTGGCGTTTGGCTGCATCCCGTTCCTGGTAGGCATAGGTCTTTTTTTTCGCGTGAATCCGATGCGTTTAAGGGCTCGACCAATGGTGTCTTCGCTGATTTCATCCGGCCAAAGCTGGGCCATCTCGGCCTGAGTTTTTTCCCCATTCGCTTCAGCAAACTTGCGGAAGGCTTGCCAGTCGGTAATTTTATGACTATGACCGCGTTGATAGCCTTGTTTGGCTGCAATCTCACCACTTTCCCGATAGCGTTTCTTCCACTCGCTCAAAGAACTTCGGCTAATGCCAAACATAGTCTTGACCGCGGCAATTGAATGCCCCGATGCGATTGCCGCTAAAGCTTTCTCTCGCAAGTCAGCACTGTAAGGAGAGGCCATCAGATAATCCTCAAGGAACACTCAGTGCTCATTCTATCTGATTTGACCTCACTGCGGATTGCTATAATTATAAAATTGGTGGTAATCCCACTGCTTTTGGTTCTACAAACTGACCATCAAAACTGATCGCCTGTGTTTCGACAGTCCTTGCATCTGCTATAGCTTTGCGGAGTTGGGCGCGTTCCATCGGTTCTTGGATGCCGCCGAGAATGTAAACGATTAACTTTGCTGCTAAATCACGACCTGCAACTTGTATACGCTTTTTATTTGGGTCGTACAAAACACCGTACCAAAGCGATCGCGGATATTCCATTCCACTAAAACCGCCTTCTAAGTCAAACTTGTGGAGTTTCTTAAAGATGTCTTTGAGTGAGAAACCTTTTTTGAAGACTAAAATTCCCAAAGCTTGCGCTAAAGCAACTTGTCCAACAGGGCGAAACAGCATATTTCCTTCACCGCCATCCTTCTCGAAACTAAAGCGTCGTAGTAACGGTGTTTCTTCCGCTTCGAGTACCCGATAACTTGGTAGAGTCGCTAAATAATCAAATAACTTTTGAAACTCTATCATTCCCGCCTCAAGTTCTTTATCGTGTGGGCGTATCGGAATTAACTTTTTATCTAGCGGTTTCCAATGTAAAAACTTTTGTCCAAGATATCTCTCTGACATCTCTTTTAGTGCTTGTAGCGTTGTCAAAACTGTAGACTTAGTAGCAACTGTGGCGCTATTCCAATTAACACGTGGTTTTCGCGTGCTTCTTTGTTCTAACAATGGATGCTTCGTCGCAATTTTCCTGGCAACAATCGAAAACCCATCATCTTCGTTTAACTGCGCTAATTGACCTTTTGTTAAAGGGACAGCCATTAAGTTGACATGAACAAAAATCGATCTTACTCGTCGTCTTGCTTGTTCGCGAGTTTCGCCTTTCTCGACTGCACAGATAAACTCAATTCCTATTTTTTCTTGAGGTAAACTTTCCAAATAATCAACATCTACTTGATAATGCTCAATTAAATCATTTAAAGTAATGACACTACCATCAGGAGTTTTGTCTTTGCGATAACGCTGAAGTTGATGCGTCTCAATTAACTCCATCAATCCTTGTACTCCCATCAAGCGGTGTTGACCGTCAAGTGCATAGATAGTGTTTTCTGGTGCAAAATTCAGTAAACCTACGCTTCCATCACGGTCTAAAGGTCTAAAATCAATAGTAGATTTTAAGGCACGTCCTTCACGATCCCATTGTGCTGCTTCAGGATTATCTACCCAAGATTGATTGATGACAACAAGTACTGGCGGAAACTTGTGGTTTTTCCATGCGGCTAAATATTGTACGAGTGGTATCTGACGCGACCAATCAAGCGGACGCTGGTGAATTTCTGAGATAGTATCCGCATCGACTTCCACATTGCCTGTTGTAGGATTATGTTTAGGCTGAAGTAGCGGTAAACACGATGCAAAGTACACTTGCTGCGCAAACCACTCCAAGGTAACTGACCCTAAGTAAGCTTGAGTACGACCCATCATTGTTGTTTGCACGAAGATTTGATCTAAATGCTGCGCTAATAACGAAGCCAATTCTGCTGGTGTGTTCTCTGGGCGATATTTACCAGTAGTATCAGCTACTTTCTTACTCATAATTTCTGAAACTAGAAGTTCTCATAAAGCTTAAGCTACCCAGAAATTGATCGTTGAAAGTTTTTAAAAACCTTTAAACTTGACAATACAGCAGTTACCTTAAAAATATTTAAGGTTTATGTAACCACGCAGTCGCATGAGTTCAGTAGAGAAGGATAAAAATGTCTACACCACAACAGAAACCAAAAGAAGCGGAAACTTCGCGTCTACAGCCCTTTGGGCATCCTGCGGCGGGCGGCGTCCGTCACGATGCGAAAGTTTTCAAGACAGGCGATCAAGCACGGACTGTGGCAGACTTGGTGGCAGATATTCAAGCTCTCACCGCTGAAATTCAAGAATTATACTGTTTAGACGAGATACCTTGGTGTATAGGCTATAGTGGTGGAAAAGACAGCACGGCGACTTTACAACTCGTGTGGAATGCGATCGCCTCTCTCCCGCCTGAAAAGCGAACTAAAACAATTCACGTTATCACGACAGATACGTTAGTAGAAAATCCAATTGTTGCAGCTTGGGTTAGTCGTTCACTTCAACACATGAAACAAGCAGCACAACAACAAGGAATGCCGGTTGAACCACATTTACTTTATCCCGCAATTAAAGAGACATTTTGGGTCAATTTAATTGGTAAAGGTTATCCTGCGCCGCGTAACCGATTTAGATGGTGTACTGAACGGTTAAAGATTCAACCCTCGGATAACTTTATTCGGGCAATGATTCGCGCAAGTGGAGAAGTCGTACTTGTACTGGGTACGCGCAAAAGCGAAAGTGTAAAACGCGCAACCAATATGGCAAAACATCGTGAGTGGCGAATACGCGATCGCCTCAACACAAATCCCAACCGACCTAACTCACTTATTTATCTCCCAATTGAAGATTGGCATACCGATGAAGTTTGGATCTATCTCAACCAATGGCAAAATCCTTGGGGATATAGCAACAAAGATTTATTTACTATGTATCGCGGCGCAACCGCAGACAATGAGTGCCCGCTTGTTGTTGATACTTCTACTCCTAGCTGTGGCGATTCGCGGTTTGGCTGCTGGGTTTGCACAATGGTGAGTAAAGATAAATCGATGGAGGCGATGATCCAAAACGATGAAGAGAAAGAATGGATGCAGCCGTTACTCGATATCCGTAATGAACTTGATGTCAAAGACGATCGCGACAAACGAGACTTTCGCCGGATTTGGGGGCAAGTACAACTTTTTGAACGCAATGTCGATGGTGAAGTTTCTGTAGAACCGATTCCAGGTCCTTATACCAAATACTGGCGCGAGTATTGGCTAAAGAAAGTGCTACAAGCACAAACACAAATTCGCCACACTGCGCCAGAAAGTATGCGTGATATTACTTTAATTACACCAGAAGAACTCAGTGAAATTCGTCGGATTTGGTTAGAAGACAAGCACGAATTTGACGATAGCTTACCGCGAATTTATCAAGAGGTGACGGGTGAACCTTTTCGCGATCCACGCCCAGGAAGCGATCGCACTTTACTTGGTAGCGATGAATGGGCTGTATTAGAAGAAATCTGTGATGATGACGCAATGCATCTCGAACTAATGGCAAAGCTTCTCGATACCGAACGCCAGTATCGCACAATGGCGCGTCGTAATGGCATTTTTGAAGCATTAGAAAAGTGCTTTGAAACAAGTTCGCGTTCTAAAGAAGAAGCGATCGCCAACGCCCACTACAAACGCGACTTGAAAAACGCTGCTGAACAAGGCAATATCGAAACCGTCAAGCAGTTAACCTGGGCTAGCTTAAAATTCCAAGCTACAGCCGGAGATGAAAAGTTACTAAGTGATTAAAATCACTGCATATGATTATAATTTTGATACAGTTCAGATAAGGCTGAACTGTATACGACAACTAAGATCGATAGCGACTACTTACCAAAGAGCACGAACGCCTTCACCAGCAGGTTGGGTGCTTCCAGCAGCGCCATTATCGTCATTGTTATCCGTGTCTGTATCGGTTGGTGCTCCTACTCCAGGGGTAGTTGTATCAGGAGTTGTTGCGTCTGGTGTTGTCGTTCCTGGGACAGTAGGATCAGTCCCTAAACCAGGAGTTGTTGCATCTGGAGTGGTTGTTCCTGGTGCAGTCGGGTCGGTCGGTTGTCCTACACCTGGAGTGGTTGTTCCTGGTGCAGTCGGGTCGGTCGGTTGTCCTACACCTGGAGTGGTTGTTCCTGGTGCAGTCGGGTCGGTCGGTTGTCCTACACCTGGAGTGGTTGTTCCTGGTGCAGTCGGGTCGGTCGGTTGTCCTACGCCTGGAGTGGTTTGTGCAACAACGCTTTGAATGAAATTAGTTTGATTTAAAGCGGGGACAGCAAGGATTGCAGCGCCAGCAAATCCTAAAAAACCTGTAAGCTTGAGCAGCATTTGGCGTTTCCGTGTTTGCATTGATTTCTCCTCAAAATACACACTAAGAACAAGGCGAACTATCGAATAAATGTCATTAAGTTTCGCCTGAGGTAGGTTCGTAAAAGTAGAACCAAGAATTTTTACTCAGTTTAGGGAGATGTGTTAAAAATTTTCTCTTCCTTGAGTCGTAGTTTGTGCTTTTGATACGTTTTGTTTATCAAAACTAATCCGTGTGTAATTCGATTATTTTTTGACTTGTAAAGCTCAAGTTGAATGACAAATACAAGTAGTTGTTTATACACTCAAAGCAGCGAGGAATTATGTGATGATTGAGCTATTCCACAACTGTGACAAGAGTGCCTAATTTCACTTGACTGAATAACTCTTCAACATCTTCGTTGTACATCCGAATACAACCGTGAGAA
Organism: Chroogloeocystis siderophila 5.2 s.c.1; assembly: GCF_001904655.1. Lineage (NCBI taxonomy): Bacteria > Bacillati > Cyanobacteriota > Cyanophyceae > Chroococcidiopsidales > Chroococcidiopsidaceae > Chroogloeocystis > Chroogloeocystis siderophila. The sequence continues at coordinate 53,024 of NZ_MRCC01000013.1, forward strand.
GCTGCTGTACCTACAGATTCAGAATTAGGAGTACCATGAAAACCGATTGAATTTCTGCCATCACTCCAGAACCCAATCCAATACGACCCCAGAGGATTTTCGGGATGTCCGCCTGGAATTCTCTCATCCGTTAAGGGACTAATCCAAGTAGGATTTTTTAACATTTGACCTACGCGAAAATTACCAGTCGGAGTTTCCCAGCCAGGACGACCTACTGCAATAGGATAGCTTTTAATCGGTGTTTCTCCCTGATACAGAGTAACCTTACGGCTATTTAGCTGAATCTTTAACCTTAAAGGCGGAGTCACGCGATTGACTGGCTGATTAGTGGGGGGTTGAGGGATCGCCGCTTGGGTGACAGTCGGCTGCGATTCTGATAAATTTTGCTGATGAGCAATCTGGTGAGTAGCGACATTGATTGCTACTACTACACCCGCCACTGCAAATAGTTGCTTGATCATCTGAAAAATTTAGTTTCTGGGTAAAAACAACTATTTTATCTAGAAAGCAGCAAGCTTAGCCATAAAACATCTGACGTAGGTTAGAAAATCAAGGCGATTATTTGTTAAAATGACTTTCTTACAAGTACTTTACTCGATCGTTAAAAACAGGTATATTGCACCAAATTTTAATAATATTAATTAGGGTTATTATTATTTTTTACAGTGTTAAAATCATTAAATATGAGATGAATATTAAATTCTGACAATCAGTTATCAACTATTAAATTCTAGCTTTACAATTATAATATTCAAGATAAAAAAAGTGATATTTATTGAACTTGTATTACAAAATTTTGGTCCTTACCTAGGACGACAAGTTATTAACTTGCGTCCCAAAGAAGATGAGCGGTTTTGCCCGATTATTTTATTTGGTGGGATGAATGGTGGCGGAAAAACTACGCTTATGGATGCAATTCGTCTTGCTTTATACGGACAGCGCGCTCAATGTTCTACACGGGGTAACTTGAGTTATCCTGACTTTTTAACACAATCAGTTAACCGTTACACTGCCATTGGCGAACAAACTGCAATTGAATTAGCTTTTGAAAGTATTTTAGATAATGTCCAAGTTGAATTTCGGATTAAACGCAGTTGGACTAAAAACCCTCGTAATGGTAAAGATACATTAGGTATTTTAGTTGATGATTGGCCTGATAGTGCCTTGGCTCAAATTTGGGATGAACGAATTGAAGATTTACTTCCTTTAGGAATTTCAAATTTATTTTTATTCGATGGCGAACAAGTTAAAGAGTTAGCCGAACAAGATGTACCTACTCCAATGGTTGTTGAAGCAATTCGCTCTTTGCTTGGGTTAGAATTAGCTGAACGATTGGCCACAGATATAGAAATTTTAGTGAATCGGCGACGCAAACTTATTGCCAATAGTCAAGCACTCATAACTTTAGAAGATATTGAACAAAAACTGAATCATCAGCAAAAAGAATATCAAATTGCCAAAGACCATTTAGCAACAATTCAAGATAAATTAACTTATGCGCAAAAGCAACAGCAAGAAGCTTCAGATAAATTTATTCTAGAAGGTGGTAAAATTGCGGCTGAACGCAGTCAACTAGAAATTCAGTTATGTTATCAGCAAAAAGCAGTCACACGCCACCGTGATGCGCTTACTGAATTAGCTAGTGGAATTTTACCCTTGAGTTTGATATCACCGCTACTCGTTCAAGCGCATACTCAAGTACAACAAGAATACCGACAACAGCAAGCACAAGTGAGTAAAGATGTATTATCTGAGCAAGAGCAAAAATTTTTGCAATACGTTACTCAAATAGGATTAGACAGCGAGCAATTTGAAAAAATTAAATTATTTTTCAAGCAAGAAATTGAAACTTTAAAACAAGATATTCAATTGCAAGAATTATGGTTATTAGCTGATGAAGAAAGTATTTTTCAACTTAATCAAATCCTTACCCGTGATTTAGCAGATTCGCAGTCTTTAGCAAAAAAACAACTTAATAATCTCAAAATTCAAGAAGAAAATTTAGCAGCAATTGAAAGTCAACTAGCTGTCGCGCCTGCACCAGAAGTTTATGAACAATTAGGTGATGCAGTTAAATTTGCTCAAAGTGAACTTGCTAACGTTAAAGCAGCTTACGAGTTAGCAAGAAGACGATGTGACGAATTAGCAACAGTTATTGAAAATACGAAAAAAGAGTTAGCACAATATAGCGAGGAAAATATTGATAGAAAAAATGACGAACATATTATTACCGCATCAACTAAAGTACAAGCAACACTGAAACTATTTCGAGAAAAACTGACGTTGCGCAAACTAAATCAATTAGAGTCTGTGATTACAGAGTGTTTTTTATATTTGCTGCATAAGTCGGATTTGGTGCATCGAGTTGCAATTGATACGGATACTTTTAGTCTTTCGCTTTATGATTTTCAAGGACAATTAGTACCAAAACATCGTCTTTCTGCAGGAGAAAAGCAATTACTCGCGATCGCGCTATTGTGGGGACTCGCGCGTGTCTCAGGGCGCAACCTCCCAATTGCGATTGATACACCATTAGGGCGACTGGATTCTTCGCACCGCAATAACTTAGTTGAACGTTACTTTCCTTTTGCAAGTCACCAAGTCATGCTGTTTTCCACAGATACTGAAATCGGTAAAAATGAAGTTGAACAACTCCGTGCCAACAATGCGATCGCCCGTGAATATCTTCTAAAATACGATTCAGCAAAACGTTGCACCACCATCGAACCTGGTTATTTCTGGTAACTAGTAATTAGTTTTGAATTTTGAATTACAAAGAATTTTCTTAACTCACCCCTCTCTGATGGAACCACCACTTGATCGCATTCATTTATCACAAACGGCAAAAGACCAATTAACTAAACTTAAACGTATCACTAAAATTGACCAGTGGAATATTTTGTGTCGCTGGGGATTTTGTCGGTCGCTGGCGGAACCTGCTATTCCGTCACCAGTACCAATTCCTGCGGATAGTAACGTAGAGATGACGTGGCGCGTGTTTGGTGGAGAACTATCAGATATCCTAGCGATCGCTTTGAAACAACGCTGTCACAATGATGGCTTGGGTACTGATAAGGAAACGTTAGCAACACAGTTTCGCCTACACTTGCATCGCGGGATTGGTTATCTAGCAGGCGATCTGAATATCAAGAAAATCGAGGATTTAATCGAATTAGCTTTGTCGAAATGAAGCTTTCATTGATCAAATTTGCTTCTATAATTAAACACAAAAGTTTGATTTGTCATGGAAGCTCTGGAAATTGAACGTCATAGAGCAGCGATCGCGCGTACTGATTTATCACGTCCGGTGCGATTAGCTATAGAATGGGCGATTATAAATAACGATACCACGTTCTTTGATTACGGTTGCGGCTACGGTGGTGATGTTGAGCGCTTAGCAGCACGTCATTATACCTGTGCGGGGTGGGACCCGTACTACCGCCCTGATACGCCGCGTACGCCTGCGGATATTGTTAATTTGGGCTATGTTCTCAACGTCATTGAAGATCCCGAAGAACGCCGCGAAGCGCTGTGTCAAGCTTGGAACCTGACACAGAAAGTTTTAATTGTTGCTGCCCAAGTTTTAATTCATGACCGCAGCAATGCCAAAATTGCTTATGGTGATGGCATTGTGACTCGCCGCAATACGTTTCAGAAATATTACGAGCAAGAAGAGTTAAAATTATACATTGATGAAGTTCTGCAAGTTGATGCTGTCCCTGTCGCGTTAGGAATTTACTTTGTCTTTCGCGATGACACTGAAAAAGAAAGCTTCCGGGCTTTACGCTTTCGTTCGCAGAGTTTGACACCGCGCGTCCGCACGCCGAGTAAGCGGTTTGAAGATTATCAAGAACTCTTAACGCCACTGATTGATTTTGTTACCGAGCGCGGCAGATTACCTGTTAAAGGTGAATTAGCGGAAACTTCGCGTCTACAGCCCTTTGGGCATCCTGCGGCGGGCGGCGTCTGTCACGATGCGAAAGTTTCCAAGACAGCAGCACAAAGCGAGATATTACTCGAATTTGGGACTTTTCGCCGCGCTTATAATGTGATTTTGCAAGCGACCGATGAAGCCGAATGGGATGCGATCGCCTACCGTCGTTCACTGGATATTTTGGTATATCTTGCCTTAACACAGTTTGGTAAACGTCCTGGATTTAACCAGCTTGCACCCGAACTTCGTCAAGACATCAAAGCCTTTTTTGGTACGTATCAAGAAGCTTGCCAAGTTGCGGATAAAATGCTGTTCAGCTTAGGAAAACCTGGTGTTGTTGCCCAAACGTGCAAGCAAAGTAAAATTGGTAAACTCTTACCAACAGCATTATATGTCCATGTTTCGGCGTTATCCGAACTCGACCCATTACTGCGAATATATGAAGGTTGCGCTAGCCGCACGATTGGACGCATGGATAATGCAACATTAGTTAAATTTTATACTAATAAACCTAAAATATCGTATCTTTTCTATCCAGATTTTGATACAGAGGCGCATCCTGCATTACACACGAGTATGCAAATTGACTTACAAAACCTCAATGTGGTCTATCGCGAGTATGACACTGTGGCAAATCCGCCAATTCTACATCGCAAAGAAACTTTGGTGACACCAAGTTATCCGCTGTACGAAAAATTTGCGAAATTGACACGGCGCGAAGAAAAGTTAGGGTTATTCAAGAACACGCGCACAATTGGAACTCGTGATGGTTGGCAACAGTGGTTAGAAGAAAAGGGTGTAGAGATTAAAGGCGATCGCATTTCTAAATGACGCCTATAGTTTACTCATTAGTTAAAATGCTAATCACGCCTCAAATCGTTCAACTTGTAGGGTAAACCCACGTAGCACATCTTCACCCGACAGTTGCGTAGGCAGCGATCGCGTTTCTTTAACTTGTCCTAATCGATAAATTTCTACTTGTTGATCTTGAGGATTAAATAGCCAGCCTAGACGCACACCGCTATCAAGGTATTCTTGCATCTTAGCCTGAAACATTTCCAGGGAATTGGTTGGAGAACGCAACTCTAAGACAAAATCTGGTACAATTGGCGGAAACTTTTGCCGTTGTTCTAGCGTGAGTGCTTCCCAGCGAGATAACTCGATCCAGGCTGCGTCAGGCGAGCGATCGCCACCACCAGGTAGCTTAAAAATTGTTGACGAACTAAAAACTTTTCCGAGTTGCGTTTGACGATTCTAAATTGCCAAATCAGTACCGAGTTCGAGTTCGCGGTTGCCACTGTTGCCGCCTACAGGTGGCATGGTAATTAAACTTCCACTGGCATTGCGTTCGACTCGAAGCTTTGGATTCGAGATGCAGAGTTGATAAAACTGTTCATCAGTCAAATGAACTGATTGCAGGTTTAGAGTCAGAGGCAAAGTGAGCATACAAGTCATTTTGCCGAACTGCAACTATTTGCGATAAAGTCGTGTACTTGAATTTAGCATATCGCGTCTGTAATTGAGATTAAGGACTTCTTGTGCAAAGAAGCAATTTCATTCCCAATAGTGAAATTAGTTAAACTACTTGCGATAACATTTGTTCTCAATCCAAAATCTAAAATCCAAAGTTATACAAGGTGGAAAGCGTGGCTAATCGATCGCTACTGCAAGTCTTTCAAAGCCGCAAGATGGTGGCTTTACTACTACTGGGGGTTTCATCGGGTTTGCCGTTGCTACTCACAAGTAAAACACTGCAAGCGTGGATGACTGTCGAAGGAGTCGATTTAAAATCGATTGGGTTGTTTAGTTTGGTCGCTTTACCGTATTCTCTCAAATTTCTCTGGGCACCTATACTTGATCGCTTTGCGTTGCCATTTTTGGGGCGACGGCGCGGCTGGTTAATTGCACTGCAAATTGGGTTGATTTTAGCGATCGCCTTCATGGGATTTCAACAACCCGCGCAAGCGTTGCAACTACTCGCGATTAATGCCTTATTTGTCGCTTTTTTCAGTGCTACACAAGATATCGCTGGCGATGCTTACCGCGCAGATATTCTAGCCGAAAAAGAAATGGGCGCAGGTGCAGCTGTCTTTGTCCTAGGTTATCGCGTCGCCTTACTGATTACAGGTTCTTTGGCACTCATCTTAGCAGATCGCATTTCTTGGACAAGTGTTTATCTGCTCATCGCATCGGTGATGATCGTCGGTGTGATTGGTACTCTCATTGCACCCGAACCCGAAGGACACATTCAACTTCCCGCCTCGCTATCCGAAGCAGTATTGTTACCTTTCGGCGAATTTTTTCAACGCTTGGGCGCACTAACGGGATTCTTCATTTTATGTTTTATCGTCCTCTATAAACTCGGTGATGCCTTAGTCAATAATATGTCTACGCCCTTTTTACTACAAATTGGGTTTACACAAACCGATATTGGCGCGATTCAAGGAGGAATGGGATTAATAGCCACAATCGTTGGGGCGCTGGTAGGGGGGGCAATTTTAAGTAAAATTGGGATTAATCGCTCGTTGTGGCTCTTTGGTGGCTTGCAAGCTATTAGTAACCTCGCGTATTTTATGCAAGCGCAACTAGGAAGAAACTACCCCTTCATGGTACTAACCATTAATATTGAAAACTTTTGTGCAGGCTTGGGAACTGCTGCATTTGTTGCTTTTTTAATGAGTTTGTGCAATCAAAGATTTTCGGCAACGCAGTATGCATTACTCTCTAGTTTGATGGCTGTTAGTCGTGATATTCTGGTCGCCCCCGCTGGTGCCTTGGCAGAAGCCACCGGATGGTCTTTGTTTTTTATTATTAGTATCGTCGCTGCAATTCCAGGATTGTTATTACTTCCAGTGTTTGCACCGTGGAACCCGAAACCTGTAACTGTCCCCAAACCAAGATGAGAAGAATAACGAAATAATTCAGTTGTAGGATGGAAGAAGAAAAGTGTCATGACTAGCTGCAACGAAAATTAGCGCTGCGCGGAGTTATTAATAATGAATAAAGTTAACTCAAAAGTTTGAAATATGAAAATCTTACGCGAATATATAGCTCCAGTCCTTGCAGTTATAGGATTTTTAATTGCCTTGATTGCAGTTAGCGCCCGTATCTTTTTACCCAGCGATATGGCTGCGCCTGCACCGATTGAAGAACCTACGGCGATACCTAAACAAGCACAGTTATTCAAGGTGAATAGCGCGATCGCCGAAAATCCCTTGCAACATATCTCAAGTTCTCGTGTCTGAACTCATACCTGGATATACAATTCGTGCTGGTGGTGTTGATCGCGCGTTGTTACTAAAATTTATGCAACGCACGTACAAGGAACTTTTTCCCGAACAAGACTTTTCGCACCTCGCCCGTACTGTTGAACAATACTACTCGAAAGAAACTCCCTTGTGGTGGGTAGATTCAAGAGATCAGGGTTCAGAGGACGCGCTTCGCGCAGACCTACGGTTCAGGCGTCAGGGATTGGAAACTTCTGGCGACTATTTCTCGACGACTCCAGTCGCTTGTCTTTGGGCGGGAAATGCTATCGATCAAGTCAGGGGCGATCGCTATACGCACATCTTTCTACTTTATGTCGTACCCGAACACCGACGGCGCGGAATAGGCACAGCTTTGATGCAGTATGCCGAAACCTGGGCAAAAAAAAGAGGCGATCGCCAAATCGGTTTACAAGTGTTTCAGTGCAACCAACCAGCATTAAATCTTTATAACCACTTGGGCTACCAATCTGCATCAATATGGATGGTGAAAGCGTTTGATCCTTGAAGCCCCGTAGCCACGTAAAATAAATAAAGCAGTTTTCACTGCTATTCGTAAGCACTCGGATTGATGCAAGAATAAACCACAATGCTTGGTGATTGGTCAAAGGTCATCAGTGCTTTTGTCAAGCCAATTACGCATTACCCATTACCGTTTACCATCATCAAGAAACACCCCCTGTTAGATTGGCGGTAGGATACGATACTGTAGCAGTATGTACGATGAAGACGACATAAACAGTGTGCTTGACCAGGAGATTGAGCTAGAAAGTCCCTTAGACCATCTAGGGTCGCTTAGTGCTGAGTCAGAGACACCAAAATTCGATCCTGAAGCGATGTTAGTGCTGCTGGATCATCCGCAAACACAACAGCGGATGTTGGCAGCGCGCGCCTTTTCGGATATTGAAGATCGCCGCGCTATTCCGCATTTGATTCGTTTATTGCGCGATCCTTGTCCTTTGGTGCGAGTCGGTGCCGCATACGGTATTGGGCGCAACCCTAGTCCTGATGCTGTCGAACCACTAATCGAACAACTCAATCAGGATTGGAATGGTTATGTGCGTAAAGGTGTTGTTTGGGCTTTGGGAAATTGCCGCGATCGCCGCACTTTAGCACCGCTGGCGGATGCTTTACGCACCGATATTTCTGCTGTTCGACTGTGGGCAGCAAGTGCTTTAGCACAAATGTCACAAGTAGGTTACGATGCGGTCGTTGGCGCAATACCACCCCTTATTGAAGCCTTAGTACAAGATCCCGTTGCTGCGATTCGTAGTAATTGTGCGTGGGCGATCGGTCAATTGTGCCGCGAATTGCCTTCTAATGTTGTCTATGCAACGGCGGTTGATGCTTTGATTCAAGCTTTTGCTGAAGATGAAGATTTAGGAGTTCGCGAAGACGCTAAAGCTTCGTTGTTAGGAGTCGGCGATCCGCGCGGTTTACAACTTATCGAAACGTTAGAACAAGAAGGATGGTTTTAGAGGTCAGATGTCAGAGGGGCACGGCAGTGTCCTATACTCATTAGAGTAAATGAAATTCTTGCAGCGCGGGAACAAAGTTTTTGTTTTCGTGGCTAGGGCGACTTAGCTTAATTAATGCAAAACGCTGTAAAGGAGTTAGCGATCGCCACTGCTGCAATGTCATTGTCACACCAACTTCTTGGGCTTTTAGTTGTAAGTCGCTGGGTATTTCTGTATCGTTTAACCATGCTGGATGCGATTCTATCGGAAGTTCTCCTGCTGCAACCCCTGTATGTTGCTGTACTAACTGCTGTAAAAAGTCTCGGTAGGCAATCACTTGTTCACCGCTACAAGGTTTTTCGACTAACGCTTGGCGTTCAGCAGCACTAAATTGCGTCCAATGCGATAACTTTAGTTTTATGCCACAAGTATCCAGCTTATAGCGTACTTGCATCGGAATGCAACGTAAACTATCAACAAAATCAGCTTCAAATCGAAAAAACTCATTCATAGTTAATGCGGTTGCCGAGGTTGGGCATTACGAATAATCCAGTAACTGATTGACAAACCTAGAATAGCAATTCCCAGTCCAATTAAATCAAGTCCTCTCGTTTTTTGTAAATCTAAAATAATGAATTTTCTGGCAACAGCAATAAGTGAAGTTACAATAACTAATTCAACTTGAATGACGTGCTTTCGGAGATATGCTGTAATATTTTCTAGTAACTCAAGTGCGATTAAAATGTTCAGAAATAAACCAAAAACCTCGAACAAAGTTCTGGTGAAAAAACCAACAGGCGCGTTAACAATGTCTTGGAGTAAAATGACAAATAAATCGTAAACAGCTACAAGAATGACAATCACCATCAATACAGATAGTAGCTTAGATATGAGTGTTTCTATGCTGCTAATTTTTTTTAAAAAGTTGTTGTCGCTAAAACTTGCGGCGACGCGCCGCGATAACCTTCTTAACCAAGACATCTTTTGTGTAACAGCGAGTGTTAAATCATATGCACAGAGGATACTTGATTAAGGTCACTCAGCACAAGACTATACTAATAGGGTATGGGAGCGAGGAGTGAGGAATACTCCATCGGTAAGCAGAGGGGTTGAGCATCCCTACGCTGCAAAGCTAGTTTCTTTTCTCTTCCCCTCGCTCCTAACTTCAGTACTCACTGCGATCGCTACACTGCGTGAACGCTCCTCCCTTCTTGACTGATATCAAAATCGCGTGATCGCGGCGTTTGGATCAATGATAACTGCGTTGTTAATAGAAAACTTACAAAACTCGCGATGCCGATTACGGGTAAAATCGCAGTATCAAAAAACACACTGAGAATTACACTTGTACTAATTGGCGTTTTCGTTACAGCAACATTTACCGCCGCCATCAAACAAACCATACAAATTGTCGGATGAATTTGGGGAAAAGCTAACGCGATCGCCAATCCAATTGCAGCACCAATATAAAATAGCGGAAAGATAAATCCACTATCGCGAAAACCCGAATGCAACGTACAACTAATCGCCAGCATTTTTGCTACAGCGATCGCAACTAACATCGTCACTCCAAATGTCACTCTAGTTTCGACAATCGTTTCAATTTCTTTTTCGCCAAAAAACAGCGTTTGGGGAAAGAAATAGGCAATTACACCAATCAATACACCCAAAGTAGCGAGTAACATGCTACGATTTGCAACGTACTCGCTGAGATGACCTATAGCCCGAAATAGTAGAACAAATAATCAGGCAATTAATGCGCCAATTCCGCCCAATGAAGCGCCTTATACCAAATTTATCAACGAAAGTTTAGGAATTGCTGTAAAGTGATAAATTCCCCCGATTGTTAATTCTGTATTGAGACGAAAGACACAAAAACTTAAAATTGCCGAAAGTACCGCTGGAATTAGAGCTTCATAGTATTCTAGACCGCGACGAGGTGGAATTTCTAACGCAAACAATGCCTCTTTCAGCGTAGTACTCATGCCGCAAAAAGTTATTACGCGAATACCTTTCGCCGTTAGCTTGAGTTTTTGTCCCAGCCAACCAGTACTCATGGTGCTTCTGGACTTGCGCTTCCACCAAAAGCAATGGAAAATAAAGAAGCAACCAGCATTGCTGGCGTTTGACGAATCTCGATATGTCCAGGATCGTGAACTTTATCAACAACAAATGCAACTTCGCCAGGAAGTCCGAGAAAATACAAAGTCAAACCAACAAAAAAACCGCCAATTGTAGTAGCAAGCCAAACATAATTCTTTGCTAGAAAATCGCTGGTAAAGTTTAGTTTTATGAACTCTGGAACACTTTTCCAAACAATATCTAAACTTATTTCTAACGCATAGTAATAAATTGTCGCTACTAAGCCGCCAGCAATGCCAATAATCGCGGCAAGTAAAATAAGTTGCTGGTAACTCAATTCCTCATGTGTACGACCTACTTCAGAATTACCTGCGATCGCGCGACTAGAAGCTGATGATGACATAAAATGTCCTATTTAGGCTTTAAAGCAAAATTTTTTTTTATTAACTTATTTGGTATGACTTACGAGTGTTGTAGATATTGTTACCGAACACAACGCACTTTACAGCTTGGGCAGATTAGCTAAAACTTCTCGATAAAATATTGACAATTAATAAAAAATATGCAGTAGTAGACTTTTGGAACATGGTACCAAGCTCGACGTGCCTGCATCCTTGTATCAGTAAATATACTTACGTAGCAAGCTTGTCTGCTGCAACTTCCATAAGTTGTGCAGATACAAAGTAAAAGTATAAGATTTGTTGGTTAGAAAACAGTGTGCTAGAAAAGAATTGTTAAAATGACAGTAGAAAGGTCAAATCCTTTCAGATTTAGTCAAAGCTCATTCAGGTTCAGTAGAACTTCTTTATGGAATCTAGTAGTAGTCCGTCTGCCAGTGGCGAGAAACCTTCTCATAAGTTGGCAGACATTGTAGGAACAGCAATCGCGTTGTTGACGCTGACAGCCCCGATTGTGGCGATCGCTCAGTACTCTGACAGAAATATTCTGACGAATGTGCAACCTATATCTTACCCCTTGCAAAGAGCAGGGATGGAAACCGATGGATGGTGATGAAATCTATGCTGGTTTGATATCAGCTAGAGCAAGCTAACCGCTTTTTTAACAGTTAAGGGTTTGTAGTTGTCCGTCATATCCTAAAATGCTACACGGGGAGCTAACGGAACTGCACCCTAATACAGCTGTTAAATAGGAGTTAATGTTGTTGTGGACTTAAACCGTATTCCGCCTCAACCAAAACCAGGCGTGATCAACGTTTTGATTGAAATTACTGCTGGAAGCAAAAATAAGTACGAATACGATAAAGATTTGCAGGCGTTTGCTTTAGATCGAGTATTGTACTCCTCAGTGCAGTATCCTTACGATTATGGCTTTGTACCCAACACCCTCGCTGACGATGGTGATCCGCTTGATGGCATGGTATTGATGGACGAGCCGACATTTCCAGGATGTGTGATTGCAGCGCGCCCGATTGGAATGTTGATTATGATTGACGGCGGCGATCATGATGAAAAAATTCTGTGTGTTCCAGATAAAGATCCTCGTTACAAACACGTTAAATCGCTTGCAGACATCGCACCGCATCGATTAGATGAAATTGCTGAATTTTTCCGCAGCTACAAAAATCTGGAACAGAAAGTCACAGAAATTCGTGGCTGGGAAGACATCGATCAGGTTATGCCTTTAGTAGAAAGATGCATCAAAGCTGGTAGCGAACAAGGGCGTGATTCTGACGCGGAGGAATAACAACACGCACCCTGTGACAAAGCTACTATCATAGCGTTAGAGTCGTTTTCTGCAATCAATCAGGAAAACGATTCTAGCACTCAACTCAAGCGCCTTTTTCATGCAACGCACGCTACTTTTAGCTAAAATCCACAGTTGCACGCTCACAGCGGCTAACCTGCATTATGTTGGTAGTATTAGTATCGATCAAGCATTACTCGATGCCGCAGGCATACTACCTTATGAGCAAGTGCAAGTAGTTAATGTTACGAATGGAGAACGGCTAATCACGTATGCGATCGCCGCACCGCCAAATTCAGGCGCGATCGAGTTAAACGGCGCTGCGGCAAGACTCGGAATGCCAGGCGATCGCTTGATTATTATGACGTATGCGCAATTCACACCTGAAGAACTCAAAGGTTACTGTCCAACAGTTGTGTTAGTCACTGAACGCAATCGCCTCCTAGAAGTCCGACGTTATGATGATTTATTAGCGCAAGTTTGATTTGTTGAACGAATGGATTCTGTAGTGAACCATTCGTAAAATTCAAGCTGTTCAGGACGACAGCTAACGCAACCTTGACAACAAGGTGGAATCGGTAACTTGCGCACTCTACCTTTACGGACAAGTTGCTGTAGCATTCCCCGCAGCGCATCCGCATCAATACGAAAATGAAGCTCCATTTGTGCCAGCGATGCTTTTCCTTGCTGCGATAAATAGTCTTGAACTTCCCGTAAAATCATTGCTAATGATGGTTCTTATACTAATCAGCCCCAAATCTTCTACGTGTGGGGAACTTTGAATAGTTTCTCCTTTGCACCTAAAGCTACCTATTTGCATCAGCCTTAATGTGAAACTGTCTAACTTTCCTAGGTCTTACTAGTTTCAAACTCGCAAGAGCGATCGCCATAGCAATTGCAAGCCCAATAATCCAGGCAATGGAAGTACCAGGATGGCGCGTGAAGGTCGCTATTTGATAAAACATGACTGCCATCCAATAGGCAAGCCCAGTTGTCCACGCGGCGGCAAATACTGTCCATCCTAAATTCGTTTCGCGAAAGATTGCACCGGTTGCGGCGACACAGGGAAAGTACAGAAGTACAAATAGTAAGTAAGCAAACGCGCCAACTTTGCCATCAAAGCGTCTTGCCATTTCGCCAAACGTTCCTGTAGTAACTTCTTGCGCTTGCGCAGCAGCATTAACCGAACTAACATCCCCGATTGATATTCCCAGCGGGTCGAGTAAGGTGTTCGGGAGTTCTGCTAAGTTGGCAGGAATGCTGGCAAATGCTTCGCGAATCCCACCCCAAAAGTCAAAGGCTTCTTCTGTCACGTCGGTTGCTGGCGCGAGTTGACCGTAAAGCGAGTCTAGCGTACCCACTACCGCCTCTTTGGCAAAGACACCTGTAAAAATGCCTACCGTAGCTGCCCAGTTATCTTGATCGATACCCATAGGGGCAAACACAGGAGTAATTGAGCGACTTATCGAACTAAGAACAGATTGTTCGCTATCTTCATTCCCAAACGAGCCATCTGTACCGACTGAGTTTAATAAGCTCAATACCATGACCATCAATACAATCACCTTACCAGCACGCAACATAAATGCTTTGAGGCGATCCCAGGTACGCAACAGCACGCCCTTAAATTGTGGTACGTGATAAGGAGGTAACTCCATAATGAATGGAGATACTTCGCCTTTCAGTAGCGTATTTTTCAGTACTAAACCTGTAAACACTGCCATAGCAATGCCAATTAGGTATAAACCAAACACCACATTTTGACCGCCAACCGGAAAGAATGCAGCGGCAAATAGTGCATAAACAGGTAAACGCGCACCGCAAGACATAAACGGATTCATCATGATGGTGAGGAGGCGATCGCGGCGATTTTCTAACGTACGCGTTGCCATAATTGCGGGAACATTACAACCGAATCCGACTAACATCGGTACAAACGATTTTCCAGGAAGCCCGACAAAGCGCATAAAGCGATCCATCACAAACGCCGCCCGCGCCATATAGCCAGAATCTTCCAAAATTGACAGACACAAAAATAGCAATCCAATAATTGGAATAAAAGTAGCGACAGTTTGGATTCCTCCCCCAACACCTTGCGCTACTAAAACGTTTAACCACGCAGGGCTACCGATTTGCGTTAGCCACTCACCAAAGCCGTCAACAAGAATCGTTCCTGTGAAAATGTCGAAGAAATCCACAAAGGCACTACCAACGTTGATTGTCAGCATGAACATCACATACATCAACGCCAGAAAAATCGGAATGCCTAGCCAGCGATTGAGAACTATGCGGTCAATTTTATCCGAAACGGTGCTACTAACTTGTCGCGTTCGCTCTACGGCTTCTTGAATCAAACGGCGGACAAAATCGTAGCGACTATCTGCAACTAGAATATCAATATCTTCACTCAACACTTGATGAATTTTGCGGCGATTTTCGACAACGAGTTTGTATAACGCTTGTTCGCACAATTCAGGCGCAATCGAATCTTCGTATTCGAGTAGCTTGATTGCTTTCCAGCGCGGATCGACGACACCATGACTGTGTTTCATGACCAACGGGATAAGTTGTGCGATCGCATCTTCAATCACTGCTGGATACGCAACATACGCGTGTGGTTGAGTTGGGTTTTGCAGTTGTTGATAAATCTTCTTGCGCAGTTCCTTTAATCCTTCCGCCCGCGTCGCGACGATGGGTACAACCGGACAACCAAGGCGCTGTGCGAGAATCTCAGGCTTGATGCGTAAGTTTTGTTGCGCGATATCCATCATATTCAACGCGACGACCATCGGTAGCCGCATTTCCAAAATTTGCGTGGTGAGATAAAGATTTCGCTCTAAGTTTGAAGCGTCAACGATATTGACAATGAGTTCGGCTTCGCCAGAAAGCAGATAATTACGAGCAATCGTTTCATCAAGTCCGGTTTCAGTATCTGTCGCATCAAGCGAATAAACGCCTGGTAAATCAACAATCGCAATATTCCAGCCGCGATCGCGATAGCTACCTTCTTTGCGTTCGACTGTCACTCCAGACCAATTTCCCACGCGTTGATTCGCACCAGTCAGCGCATTAAATAACGTTGTTTTACCGCAGTTGGGATTACCTGCTAGCGCAATTGTCCGCTTTGTCACGATTGCACCTCCTCAATCTGTAACGCATCCGCTTCGTCTTTACGTAAACTCAGGTGAAAGCCTCGGACTTCAATTTCGATCGGATCGCCCAGCGGCGCATGACGAGTGACAGTAAACTCGCATCCTGGTGTTAATCCCATCGGTAACAATTTTTCGCGGTAGGCGCGGGCTGTTTGCTCATAACCAACGACGCGCCCTCGACAACCTACTGCTAAATTGCGTAGCTTGGTATTAATTTTGCTGTTTTGGCGCCGATCGGTTGGTGGAATTGTTGTGACAATGACTTGGCGTGCCATTTCTGCACCAAGCCCAATGCGATTATCTTGAATACCCACGACAACCGAACCACTGCTAGTACGACTGACGATCTGAAGTTCGCATCCAAGCGTTAAACCCATATCCATTAGCCGCCGTGCGAATCCACCTTCGCCCATGAGTTCGACAATCCACACGCGATCGCCAACGTTTGCCATCGTTAACGGAAATGACGTTTGATTCGCGTGTGGCGCGATACTGCTTTGTTCTTGATAGGTATCTGTACCGCCAAAAAATGTAAACCCCCACCCTGTGCGACTTTGGTGGCGTGCATCGTTCGGGTTTTTCATGCGATCGCTCTCCCGAATTACTGAGAATTGTTTTTATCAACTTATTTAAAATATTTCTCAAGTAATGCTCATAAGGTGCAGTTTTTAAGGGAGAATTTATATTTGTATTCACAAATCTTTATCCTGAAGGGTAATCGGAAACGCCAGTAGTGACAAACGAAAGATACTGCAAATGCTTTTGTTTGCTAAGTTTGAAAATTTCGCGCTGATTAGGCAGGCGAGCAATCACTCCTTGAGAGGAACTCGTTCAACTTAAAATATATTGCAAATCCTTGTTATTTATTTGCTCGTGTTATATATTTGTCTGCTACGCCTGGCGACTCCCTTCGCGGCTTGACAAATGAGGTACACGCAGGTGGACTTATTGGGTGATGTAGTCCTGCAATTTCTAACCTCTTCCAATTTACGCTCGTTGTGCTAGCGATCGCGTAACTAAACCAATAACTTGGGTAATTTTTTGCAGTTGTTGCGTGACTGCACCGCTTTTTAGAAAAGCTTCAGCTTTGGCGATTCCCGATTGTATATCAGGACAAACGCCGCACCGCCAGAGATAAAAACCACCGTTCCACAAAGCTGTTTGCATCAATTCCGAGGGTTCACCTTGCAAAACCGATTGCATCGCATTTAATAGTTGCGTTGTTGATTCTAATGGGACATTTTTAGTTGTAAAGCCATAATCGCGCGGGACGAGGTGTAAACGTTCGATTGGTTCGTCAGAATTGAGTGTTGATAAGCCAATAATAGCAGTGCGATCACGCGGGAGGTCGCAACTTCCTTCTAATCCTTTTACCGTTGTAAAGTGTTGAGTTCCTCTTACTGCAAAGGCGGTTTGAAACATACCTTCGGTTGGTGGATGAACATAACCTGCAACAATATGTGCATCTCCTGCGTACGGACACCACATCAGTTCCATTGTGGCAAACGGCGGTCGCTTACCGATTTGGTCGCGGTATTCAAATAAACGTTGCGCTAAGGGAAAATGCTGAGGTAGATAAATAAATCCCAAGCCTGTCGCCTCAAATACCTGTTGCGTTTGGGCGAGTGATAAGCTTGTCCAATCAACGCCTAACCCTTGCCAAATCTCAACGAGTGGTAATCCGTATTTCGTTGGTAAGCGATCGCCGCCATGCATAATGACAGGTTGTCCCGCAGCACAAAGGAGTAAAGCCGTAATTGGGCTAATTGGTGCAGTACGCGATCGCCCGTCATAAGGTAAGCCTAAAACAAAGACGCGTTGTTTAGTTGCAATTGGTTGCAGTTTGGGACCTAGTTCATCATATGCATCCAGCATTCCCGCCAACTCTTCGCCAATAGGGCGCTTGATGCGGTGCGCAATGAGAAACGCTCCAATTTGGGCTGGGGTTGCTTCTTGCAGTAAAATCATCCGAGTTGCAGCTGAGGCTTCCTCACGCGTCAGATTCTCGCTGGTATGATTACCGCTACCCACTTTTTTTAGCAAATCCCGAAATGCATTGCTCATTGCGATCGCTCAATCAAAAATAAGATAAATGATGGGTTAAGAGTTCAAGCCTAGCACTATCGCACCTGCAAATTTTTGATAGCTTGCGGTTTTCCATGTTGTTCAAATTGCGGAACGATGAGCTGCTTCACAAGTTGCCAAAAATGTCGAATCGGCGGGATTTGCAAGCGATCCTGTGTTGTCACCATCACAACTTGACGCGTTAAACCTGATTCAACGGTCGAAGAATCACTATTGGCAAGCGATCGCACTGCGAGCGTCGGATCTTGGCGAGCTTCCACTAATGCAGATCGCGGTAATAATGCGATTAATTCGCCTTGACGGACAACACCGCGAAAAGCATCAAGTGTATTTACTTCTAAAACAGCTTGCAGTGTCGCGCCATAACGTTCAAAGCGTTCTTGTACAAGACGCTGCATTCCGTAGCCATCTTTAAAAACAACTTGTGGATAGCGAATTAACTCGAACCAAGGAACTTTATCAAACTGCGCGAGGGGATGATCCGCTGCGGTTAAAACTTCAATCGGTTCATCGTACAGTACTTCGACGACCATTTCGGAACCTGTGGTCAAAAAGCGATTATTCATCACAATTGCCAAATCGACAAGTCCATCTTTGAGAACTTTCAGCGCGCGATCGCTTCCGAGCGAAGTTACCCGCAACTGAATATCAGGATAATCGTGGCAAAATTGCTGTAAAACCGGAGGTAGGCAGTTAGAACAAATCGAGTGTATCGCTGCGATACACAATTCAGGCTGCTTTCCTGCAACTAAATCTGCTAATTCTTCTTTAATTGTCCGCCACTCTTGACAAATTTTGCGCACGCGGGGTAGTACGCGTTCGCCTCCTAATGTCAGCGTCGCACCCGCTGTCCGATGAAACAGCGATAATCCTAAGTCCGCTTCCAACGCTTGGATTTGACGACTAATCGTCGATTGAGTCACGCCACACTTGCGTGCTGCTTGTTGAAAACTACCCGTCTCCGCGATCGCCAAAAAGGCTTGCAACTGCTCTAGCCGCATTTTATGTAGCCTGAATCACATTTAAGGCTTACACTAACTTAGCGGATTTAGCGATCTATTTTCGTAGAGATTGATACAGCAAGAACAAGGGGTGAGTGACTAGTTGTTAGTGGCTAGTGATTAATTATGAGTATAGATAGCAAACAGTATTCCCCTCTGCTTCCTCTACTCCTAATTTGACCATTCAGCTAGCGCGATCGCCACTCCTTCTTTTAATTCGGGTGCGATATCGCGAGTTGTCATTTGTTGTAGTTGTTGATGCGCATCTGGTGCAAGTTGTTTGAGGGCGGCGATCGCATGAAGTTTTACCACGCGCTCTGAATCCGCTAATAAGTTGATTAACGGCTCTATTGCTTGTAATTTGCCCAAATATCCGAGTGATAAGGCAATCGTTCCCTTAATATTTGCCAATTCAGTGACTGGGTGCTGCCAGCGTAGCATATCAATTAATATATCCGCTGCTTTTGATTGATTGCTTGGTTGTTCAACTTGTCCAAGAACTGCAATCGCTTCTTGACAAACACGCACAGATGACGACTGCTGTAAGTAAGAGGCAAGATATTCTAAAGCGCAATTTGATTCGATTCTACCTAAAGCCCGCACAATTTCGATTTGAAGCGACTCTGGTGTATGGGGTGATTGCAGTACTTGATACAAACCATTAGCCGCAGCATCCGTCCCTAATCGCCCTAGTGCGATCGCTGCTGCATGACACACGTCAAGATTAAAATCGTAAAGTTTTGGCAAGATCCGTGCAACAAGGTCTAATTCTGTGCATAAGTCAGCACGAAACCCTAAACCTAGTACTGCTTCGCGTCTTACAGGCGCAGCAATATCATCTAAAGCGTTTAATAAGACTGGCGGAACTTGGGGATCATGAAAACTACTCAAAGCTTCAATTGCTACAGCGCGAACATTTGGTTGGGGATCGCCAACAACGCTGAGTAACGGCGTAATGGTTTCAGATCGCCGGATGTACGCCAGCGATCGCACTGCGAGTAACCGCGTATCTTCTGCTGCTAATAATTCGGTAAGTGGTGCGATTGCACTTTTGCCAATTTGTCCGAGTGCTGTCGCGGCGACTGCTTGTAATTCTTCATTCTCGGTGGTTTTGATCAATTCTACCAAAGCCGCGATCGCTTGTGGATGGTTAAATTCACCTAAAATGCGCACAGCAAACCAACACAATTCGTCATCGTCATCGTCTTCGAGAATTTCGACAAGTGGGGCGATCGCGCTTACTCCCAAGCGAGGAATCAGTTTTCCTACATCCCAGCGGTGTTGAAAATCTCCCGCAAGTAGTGCAGCCATTGCCAAATCAAGGAGTTGCGCTGCTTCGGGTGTTGTATTGATACTATCTGGCTCGCGTCCTCCAGGAATTAGCTGCTGCAAATGTTGCACGAGTACTGACCAATCTCTTGCACTAAACGCTATCTGTGCTTGCTCCAACTGAAGTTGAATACTTGTGTTCACGATTGCTGAGTATGCAGATTAGGAATAGCTTAACGCGATCGCAACCAAATTATTTTCGATTTTCAATGAGTTCTGTCAAGTCTCGCTTGTGTTTTCTCCTTTCAGCTTGATGCAATCTACTGTTGCTGAAACTGAGAACACTTTACTTGTTTTGGGGAAGCACCATCGTTACTCTTTTTACCAAACTTAACCAAAATTCCTGTACAAATCGCTGGCTAAAGCTTCTGAGGTCATGATTTTCCCAATTATGCATGTTTTGCATCTACCTTACGATGGAGCTTATTGCAAAAAATGCATCAAATTTATGCATTTTATTCATAATTTGAAATATTTAGTTACATAAGATACGAAAATACTTGCAATGTAATTCTAACTTGGATGTTGTCAGGCACATTGCAATAAACAAGTATTTCTTATGTAGCCGCAAGGTTTGCAAATCAAAGAAGGTAATTAGCGTTTTGTCCTAACAGCAATCTGCGTAACTAGCTATACGACTTTTCATTTTTAGACCGAATAACCTAACGAACTAAGCCACTTTGAATCAGCATCTTACTTTTTTCATATCCAGCGCGCACACAGGCAAAGAGGGTACACTATGACAGACGCAGCCAAGAAGGAAACCCTAAATAAATTCGAGAAATTCAAAGCCGAGAAAGATGGACTTGCGGTCAAAGGTGAACTCGAACATTTTGCAGCGATCGGCTGGGAAGCAATGGACGAAACCGATCGCGACCATCGCCTCAAGTGGTTAGGAGTCTTCTTTCGTCCTGTAACTCCTGGTAAGTTCATGATGCGAATGCGCATACCCAATGGTGTGATCACAAGTCATCAGCTACGCGTACTTGGTGAAATTGTGCAACGCTACGGCGATGATGGCAATGCAGACATTACAACTCGGCAAAATATTCAGTTGCGTGGGATACGAATCGAAGATGTTCCTGATATTTTTAGCCGCTTTCGCGCCGCCGGGTTAACAAGTGTGCAGTCAGGAATGGACAACGTACGTAACATTACAGGCGATCCGGTAGCGGGACTTGATAAAGATGAGTTATTTGATACGCGCGATTTAGTCCGTCAAGTACAAGACATGATTACCAATAATGGCGAAGGTAATCCTGCGTTTACAAACTTGCCTCGGAAATTCAACATTGCAATTACCGGCGGACGCGATAACTCGGTTCATGCCGAAATTAACGATTTAGCCTTCATTCCTGCATTTAAAGACGATACATTTGGTTTTAACGTAATTGTCGGTGGTTTTTTCTCAGCTAAACGCTGTGACGCGGCGATTCCGCTGAATGCATGGGTACCACCTGAAACTGTCGTAGCTGTCTGCAAAGCAGTTTTAGAAGTCTTTCGGGATCATGGACTGCGGGCAAACCGCCAAAAGTCGCGCTTGATGTGGCTGATCGATGAGTGGGGACTCGATAAATTCCGCGCTGAAGTTGAAAAACAACTCGGTCAAGAACTGCAACCCGCTGCTGAGAAAGATGAAATCGATTGGGAAAAACGCGACCACGTTGGTGTTTTTCGCCAGAAGCAACCAGGATTAAATTATGTCGGGCTACATATTCCAGTAGGACGGCTTTACGCCCAAGATATGTTTGACATTGCTCGACTTGCTGAAGTTTATGGTGATGGTGAAATTCGCCTTACAGTCGAGCAAAACTTGATTATTCCGAATATTCCAGATTCGCGCCTCGATGCTTTCTTCGCTGAACCATTATTGCAGCGCTTCTCGATTAGTCCTGATACGTTAACTAGAGGTTTAGTTTCATGTACTGGCGCGCAGTTTTGTAACTTTGCGTTGATTGAAACCAAGAATCGCGCTTTAAGCACGATCAAGGCACTCGAAGCCGAACTGCATCTAACACGCCCAATCCGCATTCACTGGACAGGATGTCCAAATTCTTGCGGTCAGCCACAAGTTGCAGATATAGGCTTAATGGGAACCAAAGTCCGCAAAAACGGCAAAGCGGTAGAAGGCGTTGACATTTATATGGGTGGCAAGGTTGGTAAAGATGCGCACCTTGGTACTTGTGTCACCAAAGGAATTGCTTGTGAAGATTTACAGCCAGTGTTACGCGATTTGCTTATTGAACATTTTGATGCGAAGCCCAAGCAAGAGGCGATGGTTACTCGGTAGAGTACCGCCAGTAGTTCAACCATATTTGATTAGCAATAATTCAACCCAATCAAGAAAATGAGAAAGTTTACGAGACGGCAATTTATTTTCACAGCAGGTACTGCCACTGCGGCTTCACTTTTAATGCATGGCTGTACTAACGGTAACTCTAACACTGCTACAAATAACAGCAGTACCGTTCCGGCGGCGAACATCAACCCTGCGGATGCGCCAGAAGTCACAACCGCGCGGTTAGGATTTATCGCGCTAACCGACGCTGCGCCTTTAATTATTGCCAAGGAAAAAGGTCTCTTCGATAAGTATGGAATGACCGGCGTGGAAGTGACAAAGCAAGCTTCCTGGGCAGTCACGCGGGACAATCTCGTGCTAGGTTCTGGTGGTGGTGGTATCGATGGCGCGCATATTTTAACTCCGATGCCCTATCTCATGTCGTTGGGAACGATTACGCAGGGCAATCGCGTGCCGATGTACATCTTGGCAAGGCTCAACACCAATGGGCAGGCAATTTCGCTATCGAAAAATTATAACGATTTAAAGGTTGGGCTAGATAGTTCGCCACTGCAACAAGTGTTTGCGCAACAAAAATCAGCAGGAAAAGATTTGCGGGCAGCAGTCACATTTCCTGGAGGAACGCATGATCTGTGGATGCGTTACTGGCTAGCTGCAGGCGGCATTAATCCTCACAGCGATATTTCCTTGATTGTCGTCCCTCCACCACAAATGGTACAGAACGTACGCGTCGGCAACATGGAAACCTTTTGTGTTGGTGAACCTTGGCCCGCACAAACTGTTGCCCAAGGAATTGGTTACACCGCACTTACTACAGGTGAACTGTGGCAAGACCATCCAGAGAAAGCATTGGCAATGCGCGCCGACTGGGTAGACAAACATCCCAAGGCAACGAAAGCCATTTTGATGGCGGTGCAAGAAGCGCAGCAATGGTGTGCTTTGCCAGAAAATAAAGAGGAAATGGCAAAAATCGTTGCTAATCGTCAGTGGTTAGGAGTACCAGTCGAAGATATTCTCGGTCGCTTCCAAGGTAAGTACGACTACGGTACAGGTCGCGTAGAAGACTACAGCAACTCATTAGTGATGAAGTTCTGGCGCGATAACGCCTCGTATCCTTACAAGAGTCACGATTTGTGGTTTTTAACCGAAAACATTCGTTGGGGTTATATTCCAGGTGATACCGATACGAAAGCAGTCGTCGATCAAGTGAACCGCGAAGATTTGTGGCGCGAAGCTGCGCAAGCGCTTGGCGTACCAGCGGCGGAAATTCCACAGAGTACTTCGCGTGGTGTGGAAACATTCTTTGATGGGGTGCAGTTTGACCCAGAAAATCCAACGGCGTATTTGAATAGCTTGAAGATTAAAAAAACTTAAGCGATCGCAAAAAACTTGAAAGTTGTAAGAATACGGGATAGGAGAACAAACAGAGGATGACAACACTTGGTAGCCGCGCCCCCAGAAGCAGAAATCAGCAAAAGACGATGTCCTTTGTAGCAAAATACATCGTGCCACCACTGATTGCGATCGCTGTTTTTTTAATTGTTTGGCAGCTACTTTTTTCAAGCCCAGATGCAAATTTACCAGGTCCAATTACGGTACTTCAAGAAACATGGGACCCTTTGATTATCAACCCGTTTTTTGATTATGGTGGAACAAATAAAGGATTAGGTTTGCAAATCCTCGCCAGTTTGGGGCGCGTTGCGATCGGCTTTTCCTTGGCGGCGATTGTCGGAATTGCGCTAGGGATTCTCATCGGAATTAGTCCGTTTATTTATCGCGCGCTCGATCCTTTGTTTCAAGTGTTGCGGACTGTACCACCTTTAGCATGGCTACCGCTGTCACTCGCAGCATTTCAACAAGCTAACCCTTCGGCAATTTTCGTCATCTTTATCACCGCAATTTGGCCGATCATCATTAACACGACTGTGGGCGTACAACAAATTCCCCAAGATTATCGCAACGTTGCGAAAGTACTGCGCCTGTCAGGACCAAAGTTTTTCTGGAAAATATTACTTCCGTCTGCGGTTCCTTATATCTTTACAGGTTTGAGAATCGGGATTGGTTTATCTTGGCTGGCGATCGTCGCCGCCGAGATGCTCACAGGTGGTGTAGGAATCGGCTTCTTTATCTGGGATGCTTACAACAGTTCGCGCTTGAGTGAGATTATCCTCGCGCTAATTTATGTCGGTATCGTTGGTCTCATCCTTGATCGCATTGTGGCTTTTGTCGCCTCCAAAGTCGTCCCAGAAGAGCAAAAGGCTTAACAAAGGAGCGAGGGATAGTTGTTATTACAAAGAAATTCGTTTTAGTTCATCCTTTCCCTGACCCTGAACTCTGACCCCTGACCTCTCATTGATTAAGTTA
Source organism: Chroogloeocystis siderophila 5.2 s.c.1 (assembly GCF_001904655.1). Lineage (NCBI taxonomy): Bacteria > Bacillati > Cyanobacteriota > Cyanophyceae > Chroococcidiopsidales > Chroococcidiopsidaceae > Chroogloeocystis > Chroogloeocystis siderophila. Next base: position 77,697 of record NZ_MRCC01000013.1, read on the forward strand.
TGAAAGTATTTGTAGAAGTCGATCACGTCGATCAGGAATTTGTGTTACCGAGTGGTGGCACTTATGTCGCGCTACGCAATATTGAACTGAAAATTCAACAAGGCGAATTCGTCTCGTTAATTGGACACTCTGGGTGTGGTAAATCTACGCTACTGAATATTATTGCGGGGCTAAATCGCCCGGCGAGAGGTGGGGTATTACTCGAAGGGCGACAAGTTACCAAGCCTGGACCTGATCGCATGGTCGTGTTTCAAAACTACTCGTTACTACCTTGGTTAACCGTACGCGAAAACATTGCTTTAGCCGTCGATGAAGTAATGAGCAATGTACCCAAAGGCGAACGCCGAGGAATCGTTGAACAACACATTGATTTAGTTGGATTGCGTCATGCAGCGAATAAACGCCCAGGGGAAATTTCAGGGGGGATGAAACAGCGAGTGGCGATCGCTCGCGCTTTATCAATTCGTCCAAAATTACTCTTGCTAGATGAACCGTTTGGCGCACTCGACGCTTTGACACGCAGTGGTTTGCAAGATCAGTTGATGAAGATCTGCGAGCAAAACCACATGACGTGTGTGATGGTGACACACGATGTGGATGAAGCATTGCTGTTATCCGATCGCATCGTCATGCTGACGAATGGACCCGAATCGCATATCGGGCAAATTTTGGATGTTCCCTTTCCACGTCCGCGCCATCGCTTGGAAGTTGTGAATCACCCGAATTACTACAGCTTGCGCAACGAAATTGTTTATTTCCTGAATCAGCAAAAACGCGCGAAACAGCGTAAAGCACAGCAAGCGGTGGCGATCGCCCGCAATGGTTTAGAAAAAGTCAATCTTGAAATCGGCTTTATTCCTCTAACCGATTGTGCGCCGTTGGTCGTGGCGAAGGAAAAAGGCTTTTTTGAGAAATACGGCTTAGATGAAGTGATCTTGTCGCGCGAACCAAGTTGGAAAGCGATTTCCGAAGGTGTGGCAACACGTCGTCTGGATGCCGCGCAAATGACCGCAGGAATGCCTTTAGCGATGACGCTGGGAATGAATGGTCAAGCCCCACAACCGATCGTGACAGGGTTAGTTTTGGCACGTAATGGTAATTCGATTACGCTCAGCAAGCGATTTTATGATCAAGGAGTCCGGACACTCGCGGATTTTAAAGCAGCGATCGCACGCACACCGGATAAAGTTCATACTTTAGGCATGGTGCATCCCGCATCGATGCATAATTTGATGCTGCGCTACTGGCTTTCTTCAGCGGATATTGACCCTGATTTGGATGTAAGTCTCACCGTGATTCCGCCACCGCAAATGGTTGCGAACCTCAAAGCTGGAAATATTGACGGCTACTGCGTGGGCGAACCTTGGAATTCCCGCGCGGTTAAGGAAAACTTAGGTTTTGTCATTGCTACAGATCTGGACATCTGGAACGGACACGTCGAGAAAGTTTTAGGTGTCCGTGAAGACTGGGCAAATCAACACCCTGAAACGCACCTTGCTTTAATTAAAGCCTTGCTCGAAGCGTGCGAGTACTGCGACGATCGCCGCAATCGCGAAGAAATTGTCGCGCTGTTAGCCCAACCGCAGTACATCGGCGTTGCACCAGAATACATTCGCCCTGGATTCGTTGACGAATACGATCGCGGTAACGATACAGAACCTGAAATGCTGTTGCGATACAACCAATTTTACGTTGATCGCACGAACTGCCCTTATCGCGTTGAGGGATTGTGGATGATGACGCAATTGGCTCGTTGGGGAATTACACCTTTTCCGAAAAACTGGATCGAAATTTTGGATCGGGTGCAGCGTGTCGATTTATTCGGCGCAGCAGCAAGAGATCTCGACTTGTTCGACACAGAACGCGATCGCAGTTCGATTCATTTCTTTGATGGCACGGTGTTCAATCCTGATGACCCAATTCGCTATCTTAATAGCCTCAAATTCAAGCGCAATGTGCGGATTGAAGAAGTTGTCGTTGATGCAACGCCAGCAGCTGTATAAAAAATATTCTAAACCTTCATTCTTACCGATATCTCATATGCAAACTCTAAACACCACAACTGTTAGAAAATCTGAAGTTCTCAACGGCGATCCATTTCTGGTGATCGATAACGTTTCTAAAATTTATCCGACACCAACAGGACCATACATCGTTTTGGATGGTATTAATCTCACGGTTTATGAAGGGGAATTTGTTTGTTTAATCGGTCACTCTGGCTGTGGTAAATCGACGCTTTTGGATATGGTGTCAGGATTTCGTAAGCCGAGTGAAGGTGAGGTGCGACTGCAAACCAAGCGAATTACAGAACCAGGTCCTGATCGCATGGTGGTGTTTCAGAATTATTCGCTGCTACCTTGGCTGAGTGCGTTTGAAAATGTGTATTTGGGGATTGATTCGGTTTATCCAAAAAAAACCAAAGCTGAGAAAGTGGCGATCACTAATGAACATCTTGCGCTTGTCGGACTTGCTGATGCAGCGCATAAAAAGCCTAGAGAACTTTCTGGCGGAATGAAACAGCGCGTATCAATTGCGCGGGCTTTGGCATTGCGTCCGAAAGTTTTAGTATTAGATGAACCATTCGGCGCGCTTGACCCAATTACTCGCGAGGAATTGCAAGAAGAACTGCTGAAAATTTGGAGCGATCATCAAGTTACCGTACTGATGATCACGCACGATATCGATGAAGCATTGTTCTTAGCCGATCGCTTGGTGATGATGACAAACGGTCCAGCGGCAAATATTGGGGAAATTATGAATATTCCGTTTCCACGCCCCCGCAACCGCGCCCGCATCATGGAAGACCCCGAATATTACAACTTACGCAACCAAGCTTTAGACTTCCTCTATCGTCGTTTTGCCCACGTGGATGAGGGGTGAGTGGTTGAGAGAACATTATATGTATTTCTCTCCTGCGTCCTCTGCTTTCCTGAACCCTAGATCGAGGGATATTAACAATGACTGATACAACTAAAACCCTCTGTCCCTATTGTGGTGTAGGCTGTGGTTTGGAGGTGTCGCCGCCAGCGCAGCTAGGGAAGGCAATTAATCGCGACGGTCAAGGTGATCCGATTTGGAAGGTAAAAGGCGATCGCAATCATCCTTCGAGTCAAGGTATGGTTTGTGTTAAAGGCGCAACTATCGCTGAAGCAATCGACAAAAACCGCTTGCGTTACCCGATGCTACGCGACTCGTTAGATGAGCCGTTTCGTCGCGTTAGTTGGGATGAAGCTTATGAATGCATTGTCCATCGCATTCAATCGGTATGCGCGACTCAAGGAGCCGATGCGGTATGTATGTACGGTTCAGGGCAAATGCAAACCGAAGATTACTACGTTGCCCAAAAGCTGCTCAAAGGTTGCTTAGGAACAAATAACTTTGACTCAAATTCGCGCTTGTGTATGTCATCAGCGGTTGCGGGTTACGTACAAAGCTTGGGTGCAGATGGTCCACCGTGTTGCTATGAAGATTTAGACTTAACCGACTGCGCGTTTATTATTGGTTCTAACGCTGCTGAATGTCACCCGATTGTTTTTAATCGCCTGCAAAAACACCACAAGAAAAACCACAACGTCGTTAAAATGATTGTGGTCGATCCGCGCCGCACTCCTACCGCCGAAGTTGCTGATTTACATTTGGCAATCCATCCAGGGACAGATATTGATTTACTCAACGGCATTGCCCATTTATTGTTGCGTTGGGGTTATTTTGAATCCGAGTTTGTTAGCGAGTGTACAGCAAACTTTCCGGCGTTTGCAGAAGTCATTCCCCACTATCCACCTGAAGTTGTTGCTAAAAGATGTGGCATAGCGGTTGAGGATTTGGAAACTGCCGCACGGTACTGGGGAACCAGCAAACGCGTGTTGTCGTTGTGGTCGATGGGTGTGAATCAATCAACAGAAGGCACAGCAAAAGTACGCAGCATCATTAATTTGCATTTAATGACAGGGCAAATTGGTAAACCTGGATGTGGTCCATTTTCGCTCACCGGTCAACCGAATGCAATGGGCGGGCGCGAAGTCGGAGGCTTGTGTAATTTATTACCAGGATATCGTCACGTGCAAAATGCCCAAGATCGAGCAGAAGTCGAGCAATTTTGGGGCGTTCCCGCTGGCAGAATTTCACCACACTGGGGGCGGACTGCGTGGGAGATGATTACAGGGTTAGAAACTGGAGATGTCGGCTTGCTATGGATTGTCGCCACGAATCCAGCAGTGAGTTTACCTGATATCAAACGCACGCAAGCTGCATTACTGCGATCGCCGTTTACTGTGTATCAAGATGCTTACTATCCCACCGAAACCGCTGCGTATGCGCACTTACTCCTCCCAGCGGCGCAATGGGGTGAAAAAACTGGCACAATGACGAATTCTGAACGCGTTGTCACCTTATGTAAGGCGTTTCGTCCGCCTGTAGGGGAAGCCAAGCCAGATTGGGAAATTGTCGCCGAAGTTGGACGACGTTTAGGATTTGCCGATAAGTTTCCTTTTACAAACTCGGCGGAAGTTTTTGCAGAGTACGTGCAGTTAACGCGCGATCGCTCTTGCGATATGACGGGGATAAGTCACGCCAAGTTAGCCCAATCTCCCCTACAATGGCCTTGTCCCGATACATGGGCAAACAACAATTCTAAAAGGCTTTACACCGATTTGCGGTTTGCGACACCTGATGGACGCGCGCGATTTAGTGCTTATCACTCCAAGGGACTTGCCGAACCCCCGAATAGTGAGTATCCTTTTGTACTCACAAATGGGAGATTATACGGGCACTGGCACACGCAGACACGCACAGGCAGAATTGAGAAAATTCAGCAGATGCATCCGCAGCCGTTTATTGAGATTCATCCCCGCGATGCAGCAAAACTAGAGATTCAAGAACATGATTTAGTCGAAGTGCGATCGCGACGTGGAAAAGCACAATTTCCAGCAAAAGTAACAAAAGCAATTTCACCAGGGACACTTTTTGTTCCGATGCATTGGGGCGCACTTTGGGGCGATGAAACCGAAGCTAACGCACTAACCCACCCTGAATGCGATCCTGACTCGCATCAACCCGAACTCAAAGCTTGTGCGGTACAACTTTCTTTAGTTGTCCAGAAAACTAATATCAACCAAACTGAAGCATATCCGCAGTACCCCCGCCAATTCCTACCCACTGCTTTCTAATTCTTGCTTTTCCCTATTTTTTAACACCATGTGGTAATATAATAATAAAAACAAAAGCGCTAAATTTTTGTCATCCTTACCTATGCCTACGAAGTCGCCTAAAAAGTCAGTTACTGCGCAAGAAAAAACCGAAGAGTGTGGTATTTCTAAACTCTCCCCTGAAGCGCTAGGCTTGATGGCAGAATTCTTCAAAGTTTTGTCAGAGGTGAGTCGGTTGCAAATTGTGTGTTCCTTAAAAACTGGTCCTAAGAATGTCACTGAAATCATTGCAGAAACAGAATTAGGACAGGCAAATGTCTCAAAGCATTTAAAAATGCTCACCCAAGCAGGCATTGTGGCACGGGAACAGCGTGGTGTATGCGTTTATTACCAAATTGCTAATCCACTTCTGTTTGAATTGTGCGATTTAGTTTGCAATACTTTGATCGCGCAAGTAGAACAGCAAAGTTTACAGCTACAGCAACTGTCATCATTACGCAAGAACGGTTAGTTTTTTTTTGAGAAGGTAGATTCTAATCTACCTTCTTTTGTGATTTACCGTCGGACAAGCTTGTTAATAGGCTTGAGAATATCGGCTTCAAAGCCTTTACCCTTGAGCATTCGATTCCAGTACAACCAAGGTAGTACGCGTGCTTTAGCTAAATACATTGAATAGCGTTCCTGTGTGGGGTCGAGGGGAAAAGATGGCGCTAATTTACCGCCATAGGCAAACTCTGCCATAATCGCAGAGTTATAGCCAGTGATTAAAGGACAACAAGTATAGCCGTCGTACTTGGCTGACAATGGTTTAGAGCGAATCAACGCTAGCAAGTTTTGTACGGCAACAGGAGCTTGTTTGCGTGCTGCTGCTGCTGTTTTGGACGTAGGTAAAGATGACGCATCACCTAAGGCAAAGACGTTAGCATAGCGCGTATGTTGCAATGTCTCTTTATCTACCTCTACCCAACCACCTGCTCCCGCAAGTGGGCTGTGTTTAATAAAATCTGGCGCACTCATTGGGGGAGCTACATGAATCATGTCATAGTGAAGACTAACTTCTTCTGTACCGCTATCTGTAGTTACTGCAAAGATAGCTTCTTGAGTATCTGCCTTAATTTCTTTCAGGTTGTGCTTAAATTTGGTTACAATCTGCCGTCGCGCTACTACTTTGTCTAAAGAGGCAGAATATTCTGGAACAGAAAACATTGATGCACCAGCCGTGCAAAACATAACGGTGGTATCCACTTTGTTGCTTTTGAAAATATCATCTGCTAGGTACATGACCTTCTGAGGGGCACCACCACATTTGATTGGAGTGGCAGGATGGGTGAAAATGGCATTGCCGCCCTTAAAGTTTTTGATGATTTCCCAAGTGTAGGGAGCATAGTCTTTGGAGTAGTTACTCGTGACTCCATTTTTTCCGAGTGCTTCTTTCAACCCTTTGATCAAATGCCAATCGATTTGAATTCCTGGACACACAACTAGGTAATCGTATTCAATTTCATTTCCCTCTTGTGTAATGACAATGTTGCGATCAGGTTCTAGTTTTGCTACGCGGTTTTGAATCCAGGTTGCGCCTTTGGGAATGACTGCTTTTTCATCTCGAATAAACTTGGAAATGGGTGCAATACCTCCACCAACAAGCGTCCATCCAGGTTGGTAGTAGTGTTTGTCAGAAGGTTCGATAATAGCAACGTCGAGCGCGCGATCGCGCTTGAGCAGTTGAGCCGCAACAGTAATGCCAGCAGCGCCGCCTCCGACAATGACAATTTGATGATGTTTGACAGGTAGCGCAGTTGTATCGTTCGACGAGAGGTTTTGGGTTGTCAGGTGAGATTGTTGAATATTTTGAGTTTTTTGTGCAGTGGGTGACACGGTAATTCCTCGAATTCTATGAAGTGCAGAGTGAGAAGCTATAAGGTTAATGAAATAATTTACTAACTACCCTACTATATAACTTATACTACCATCTGATAATATGATGCTGCTTCTCAACAAATACTTACAACTAATATTATTATTTAACAAAATTTGTTAGCATCTTATATTACCATATGATAATCTAATGAAATAACATGGTAATACATTAAAGCTTTGAGGCTCATGAAGTGATAGTTGCTGGCTATTTAACTTTTTTTTCAATCATTGTGGTGGCTACCATTCTGTTTGTGGCAAGCGACACGTGAAGCCTCTACCCCAGCTATTGCCTGAATCATGTTTACGTTTAATTAGGATCAAAAATTATGCTGTTTCGCCAACTATTCGACCAAGACACATGGACGTACACTTACTTAATTGCTGATCCTCAGACGCGGGAGGCAGCACTTGTCGATCCAGTCATTGAGAAAGTCGAACGAGATTTTCAGCTGCTTAAGGAATTGGGGCTAAAGTTGAAATTCTGTATAGAAACACACGTGCATGCTGACCATATTACAGGCACCGGAAAACTTCGCGAACTGACAAACTGTGAAGGAATTGTTCCAGAGAATGCTCAAGTTTCCTGTGCTAGTCGTCTCATCAAGCATGGAGATGTATTGCAAGTAGGCAACATTAAAATTCAAGCGATCGCAACTCTAGGGCACACAGATAGTCACATGGCATATTTGGTCAATGGTGACAGAGTGCTCACAGGCGATGCACTGTTTATTCGGGGATGCGGACGTACCGATTTTCAAAGCGGAGATCCAGGCACTTTATACGACTTTGTCACGCAAAACTTATTTACTTTACCTGACGAAACGCTTGTTTATCCAGGACATGACTACCGCGGACAAACAGTTTCTACCATTGGTGAAGAAAAGCAATGGAACCCGCGATTCGCAGGACGTACGCGAGATCAGTTCATTGAATTGATGAATAATTTAAACCTGCCCAATCCCAAAAAGATTATGGAAGCAGTTCCGGCAAACGAACAATGTGGTCAAGTTGCCATTGCCAGTAGTTAAGTTTGAAACCCAATCTAAATAACAAGATTAAGTCTCCTTCAGTTGCATTTGTTTTTACCCACTTACTGAAATCAATACTAAGGAAAATTGAATGACAAGTACGCCTGAAAAGCAATTAACCAATCGCCGCGATCGCTTAAAAACTATTGACGTACATACTCTCAAACAGTTACTTGATCGCCAAGCTGTCAATTTAGTAGATGTTCGCGAACCTGCTGAAAACGCCAGAGAAAAAATTCCAGGTTCAGTGTTGATGCCCTTATCAAACTTCAACCCAGCTGATGTACCATTTGCACCTGAAAAGCCTACTGTACTCTACTGTCGTACAGGAAATCGCTCAGCACAAGCGGCACAAAAATTGTTTGCCGCTGGCGTCAACGAAGTAGAACATTTGGAAGGTGGATTAACAGCGTGGATAGAAGCAGGCTATCCGACTCAAGTGAATAAGAAAGCACCCATTAGTCTGATGCGGCAGGTACAAATTGTTGCAGGTTCGCTTGTCCTCATTGGCACTTTACTTGGAGCATTTGTCTCTTTGTGGTTCTTACTTTTGAGCGGGTTTGTGGGTGCTGGATTAATGTTTGCCGGAATTACAGATACCTGTGCATTAGGAATGCTACTTGCCAAGATGCCTTGGAATCAAAGAACTTACCGTTAACTATTATGCATCCAAAACATTGCTCACTTTAGAGAGCTTACAAGGAACAATATATCAATGTTAATCGCCATTGTTGGGCACTTACTGGCAATTTGTATTGGCATCAGTCTCGGTTTAATTGGTGGTGGCGGCTCAATTCTTGCAGCACCTATTCTTATTTATGTTATGTCAGTTCCACCACAATCGGCGTTTGCTATGACGCTGGTGATTGTTGGTTTCGCGAGTGTAATTGGTGCTATTCCACATTGGAGGCAAGGAAATGTTAATTTAAACACAGTTATTTTGTTTTCACCCGCAGCGATGCTGGGAGCCTATTTAGGGGCGCGGCTTGTATCACTTCCATTTATTACCCCTACCATTCAACTTATTACCTTTGGAGTGGTGATGCTAATTGCATCAATCACAATGATTCGTAAAGGAAGCAAGCCGGCCGAAAGCACTGTCAAGAAAGCTGATCGCCACACCCATCACTTGTTCTTACCCAGATGGCTAGCGATCGCCATAGAAGGTTTAGCAGTTGGTGTATTAACAGGTTTTATCGGGATTGGCGGTGGATTTTTAGTCATCCCTGCGTTAGTTCTACTGGGAAATGTTCCCATGAAAGAAGCTGTAGGGACGTCATTAATTATTTTGGCGCTTAAATCCGTGACTGGATTTGCTGGATATGTTGGCAACGTTCCCATTGACTGGAATCTGTTGATTTCATTTACAATTGCTTCAAGTATTGGAATTCTCGCGGGAAGCTATCTTAATCAGTTTGTTAGTGCTAAACAGCTTGAGAAAGGTTTCGGTTACTTTGTCCTAGCAGTTGCTATGTTTGTTTTGATTAGGCGTTAATCTAGTACTAATAGTTAATGGTTGATTGTGAATAGATCGCTCAATCTTAACAATCAACCATCAGTATTTCTTAAGTTAATGCGTTACGCTGTTACGGCTTTTGCTTCTGGTTTCTCAATTGGTAAATCTGCACCTTTCCAAGCAATCCAGGAGCCAGGAACGTTAATTACCTGCTCAAAGCCATGCTTTTTCAACAGACTTGCGGCAATTGAGGCTCGATAGCCACTACCGCAGTAAGTTACAATTTTTTGACTGCGGTCAAGTTGATCTAAATGTTCTTCTAGATGAGCGACAAAAATGTGTTTAGCTCCTGGAACAAATCCGTGTTGATATTCGTCATCGCCACGGACATCGAGTACAGTTACTGATGGATCTTGTTTATGCTGATTTAATTCATGTACCGTCCATTCATGCACTCGTTCCAGGGGTAGTCCGGCATTTTGCCAACTGGTCATCCCATCGTGCAAATAGCCTGCTAAATTGTCGTAGCCGATGCGGAAAAGTTGCTCTGTAGCCAGTTTGACATCTCGTTCACTTTCTACTACAACTAACAACGATTTTTCAGGATCGATCATCCAGCCTACCCAATTGGGAAACTCTGGACGTAGGGCAATATTAATGGCACCAGGAATATGTCCTCCGCCAAAGGCTAGTATCGAACGGGTATCAATGACCACTGTATTTTCATCTGCCATTTTCTGTTGAAATTCGCTAGGTGTCAGTGGTTGCAGTACTGGAGGACAGCCTATGATTGGTGCACCCTTAGCGTTAACTTTTTTGAGCCGCGCATAATGACGTGGGGGTTCTGGCATTTCGCTCATAATCCATTCCACAAACTCGGTTTCTGAGCGTTCCTGAAATGCTGGATTGAAAATTCGCTCGTTACCAATGGTACTTTGTCTGCGATCGCCAATAGATTTTCCACAGGAGGAACCGGCACCGTGACAAGGATAAATCTCGACGCGATCGCCTAAGGGTAACATCTTATCGAACAGCGTATAGTAAAGCTGTGCTGCCAGTTTTTTTTCAGTTCCACCCCCTAACAAATCAGGACGACCAACGTCTAAGTTAAATAATGTATCCCCTGTAAATAGCCCAAACGGCTCTTTACCTTGTTTTGAGTCGTAAATTAGAAGTGAGATATGTTCAGGAGTATGTCCTGGCGTGTGCAAAGCGCGCAGCGTAACGCTGCCAATATGAATTTCGTCACCCTCTTGCAGCTGATGAATGTCAAATTGATAGTCATCACTTTTACCGCCGTAGATAGGAATATCTATACGGGCTTTAAGTTCGTGGGAACCGGAGACAAAGTCAGCATGAATATGCGTTTCTACACTACCAATCAATCGCACACCTAGTTCTCTGGCTCGTTGTAGATAGACATCGACATCTCGACGGGGATCTATTACAACTGCCACTCCTGCTTTGTCGTCGCCCACAAGATATGATAATTGTGCCAAGCCTTCGACATTAATTTGTTCTAAAATGAGTGCCATTATTGTTACCTCTCAAGTGTGCTGCAATTTAGATAAAGCAAGCTATTATGAGGCTCTATCGCCATTAGAATGAGTGGAAACGTATTGTTTAAAAAACTCCTTCATTTGGGGGCTGGAATCACAATCGAATCCCATCTGCTTTCCTTTTTCCATTGCTGCTTCTGCACTTAAACCTTCGCGAGTGGCAACATACATTAGAGCCATTGCACCAGAACGCAGTCCGCTTTTGCAGTGGGTTAAAAGTGGCTTTGGCAACTGGTCAATTTGTTCCATAATGCGATCTGCTTGTTCCTGGTTTAGGGCATCTGGACGTACAGGAAGATTTACATATTGCAGTCCTGCGGCTTCTGCGTGTTGTTGTTCATCACTCAAAGCACCTTCTTCTTGCAGCGATCTCAAGTTCAGTACTGACTTATATCCTTCCTCAGCCGCCTGTCGCAGATCCTGCGGTGTTGGTTGTCCCATGGCAACAGAAATGCTGTCGTTAATTTGTTTAACGTTATTCATTGAGGATTTTCCACTAAACTTTTATATTCTCATCTTACCAAGTAGTAATATACTTTAATCTAGCTTTTGGAGGATAGATTTTATTAAGAAAGTATGACTAAAGCTAGTTGCTAGTTTTAATACACTTCTGGAACAAAAAACTGCTCATTCTTGGGAGGGCGGATGTAATCACTACCAGGCTGTCTTGGCGGTAATTCCATCGGTTCGGGAACGATATCTTTATATTGAATTTTGCTTAAGATGTGATTAATGCAATTAAGACGCGCGCGTTTTTTGTCGTCGGCTTCCACGGTAAACCAAGGCGCTTCAGGAATATTAGTATGCGCAAACATCACATCTTTGGCTTTGGAGTATTCTACCCAGCGATCGCGCGATTCGATATCCATTGGGCTAAGTTTCCAGCGTCTCGCCGGATCACTAGCACGTGATTGAAAGCGACGTTCTTGTTCTTCATCGCTAATCGAAAACCAGTATTTCAGCAAAATCATCCCAGAACGAACTAACATTCGCTCAAATTGCGGACAGGAAAATAAGAATTCCTCGTATTGTTCTTCTGTACAAAAGCCCATCACGCGTTCGACACCAGCGCGGTTGTACCAACTGCGATCAAATAGTACAATTTCTCCACCACCAGGTAAGTGCGGTACATACCGCTGAAAATACCATTGTGTTTTCTCGTGATCTGATGGCGTTCCTAAGGCAACTACCCGACAACCACGCGGATTTAAGCAATCAACAATTCGTTTGATTGTACCGCCTTTGCCTGCTGCGTCACGCCCTTCAAAAATTATACCGACACGTAAACCCTGATGCTTAACCCAATACTGTAATTTCACCAATTCAATTTGCAGTTGAGCTAATTCTTTTTCATATACTTTATTTTTTAACTTCTTATTGGTCGCATCATCGGCATCTTTAGCTTGATTATTGTTTTTTTTAGATGCTTTCATTGTTATAGTGAAAAGAATTAGAAAACATACTTAATATTTATTAAGTATCGATACAGATTAAATTTAAATTTTAGTATATAAGTTTGATATTTTCTACACTTTTGCTTTAATTAGTATTAAATCTCAATTATGAGCATATTTTTAATTTAAGACAACTTAATATTTAAATTCAGCTACAGCCAAAGTACTGTCTTGTTATTTCATTATGCTGCCATCATCAGGAAGTACAAAGAATAACAAGCCGCCACCGCAATTAACGCGCTTTTTAGTTTGTGGGCTTGGTAGTCTAGGACAACACTGTGTCGCGGTCTTGAAAGATTATGGTGTTGCGGTGAGTGCGATTGATTTAGTATTGCCGCAAAATTGGGAAATTCCTGAGTTACCAAACTTATTAGATGATTTAGTAGTTGGCGATTGTCGGCAAACGAGTATTCTAGAACAAGTCAAAATTCACGAATGTCGTTCAGTTCTTTTGGTTACAAACGATGAGCGGGGAAATACGGAAGCAGCATTTGCCGCAAGACTATTGAATCCACACATTCGGTTAATTTTGCGGTCTGATAAACAAAATCTCAATCAACTTTTGAGTGAAAATCTCGGTAATTTTGTGGCATTCGAGCCGAGTCAGCTATCAGCCGCTGCATTTGCCTTAGCCGCTTTAGATGACCAAACGTTAGGTTATTTTAACTTAGAAGGACAATTACTGCGAGTTGTTAAGTATCAAATTAAACCAGGAGATCGCTGGTGCGATCGCTGGTGGGTATACGGCTTAAATACTCGCAATCGTCGGATCTTGAGTCATACAACCAACACTGCACAACTACCAAAACAATTCTACGAGTGGGAACCCGAAGCAACAGTTAGGGCAGGCGATACGATAGTGTACATCGAAGTGGCGCAGTTAAGCAGCACCGCACAGCCAGCAAAAACACATTCTACTAAGCAACTACCTCAAGCTGTTTCTCGCACATTAAAGCGCCATCTTCAGCAGCAATTTAGCCAATTTTGGCAGTGGATGTATCAATATCAAACCCGCCGTGTAGCGGTAATCTGTGGTGCGACAGTATTAACTTTATTAGTTGGCGGGACAATTTTGTTTCGCTGGGAATATCCAATTGACTGGCAAACAGCTTTTAATGCAACAGCGACGTTGTTGTTAGGCGGTTACGGCGATTTATTCGGCGATATTAAACCAGAAACTCCGCTATCTTTGGGGGTACAAGTTTTTAGTTTAATACTCGCGCTAGCAGGTACAGCATTTATCGGCGTACTTTATGCCTTACTTATTGAGATGCTGTTAACTTCGCGGTTTCACTTTAGAAGTCGCCCGCCGCTACCACAACAAGATCATATTGTTGTGATTGGGTTAGGTAGATTGAGTCAACGCGTCGCGACATTGTTACAAGAATTCAAGCAATCAATTGTCGGAATTAGCCACACCGAGTTAGATCCTGGAATATTACCGCAAATGCCGCTAGTTGTAGACAACATCGCGAATGCATTTACCAAAGTGCATCTCGAAAATGCGAAAAGTGCGATTGTCATTACCGAGGATGATTTAGAAAATCTGGAAGTTGGCTTGATGATTCATGCGCTGAATCCGCAGTTGGGCATTGTTATTCATTGTTACGATCAACATTTTAGCGATCGCGTTGCGCGGCTATTTCCTTATGCACAAGTATTATGCGCTTCAGCATTATCGGCAGAAGTGTTTGCCGCAGCGGCGTTTGGCGAAAACGTCTTGAGTTTGTTTCACTTCAACGGCACGACCGTACTCGTGACAGAATACATCATTGCAGCGGGAGATACCTTGAATGGTTTGATGTTGTCTGAAGTTGCTTACGGTTACGGTGTCGTACCACTTTTGTATCATCATAAACATGAGTCAGCAAGATTAATGCCTGCGTACGAAACGCGACTCTATGTTGGTGATCGCTTAGTTGTTCTTGCTACAAGCCATAGTCTACAACGCATCGAACGCGGCGAGTTAGCCCCGCGACACTGGCAATTACGCGTTGAGAAGGTTTTATATCAGGATGCAATTTTTGATAGTGCCAATGCGATCGCACTTATTTCCGGTTGTAGTTTAGCGATCGCACGCCAATTAATGCAAAACCTACCCGCAACGTTGCCACAACCGTTGTTTTATCACCAAGCACAGCATTTAGTCCACGAATTGAGCAAAGTTCAAGTTAGAGCACATTTAATTCAAATTGTCAATAATGATTGAGTGCGATCGCGAATTCATTCGCCGCCAGAGAAACCGTCTCCATACTCTTTAGTGTGCGCAGGCACACTTTGTTTATATAGTCCCGACTTCAGTCGGAAGCTATCGATAAATTTACACCACCGATTTAACCAACAGATATCGCCATAAAATGATCTAATTCTGCAATTCGCGCCTGTTTTTCTTCAGGATTCAAAAAGGTGGCTTGAAACGAATTCTTCATCATCTGATAAATATCTTGTTGACTCAAACCCAAGGCTTGCTGAGTTTGCTGTAAATTTTCCGCTACATAACCACCAAAGTAAGCAGGATCGTCCGAATTTACCGTTACGCACAATCCCATGTGTAGTAGTTGTTTAATGTTATGCTTCTCCAATGCATCAAAAACACACAGTTTGATATTCGACAGCGGACAAACCGTAAGTGGAATTTGCTGTTCAATCAAGTATTTCACAAGTTGAGTATCTTCAACACAACGTACCCCATGATCGATACGCGACACATTTAATAGCTTAATCGCCTCCCAGATGTATTCGGGTGGTCCTTCTTCTCCTGCGTGTGCTACGGTATAAAATCCAGCTTCGCGTGCGCGATCAAAAACTCGCTGAAACTTTGATGGTGGGTTGCCCATCTCGGATGAATCTAAGCCCACAGCAACAATCGTATCTTTATAAGGCAATGCTTGTTCGAGAGTTGCCATCGCTGATTCAGCACTCAAGTGTCGCAAAAAACACAGAATTAAATAAGCAGAAATACCAAGTTTTTCTTTGGCATCTTGCAACGCTTGATGAATACCTGTATGAACCGTTGCAAACTCAATTCCGCGAGAAGTATGCGCTTGCGGATCAAAAAATATTTCGGTGTGCCTTACATTCTCCGCAGCCGCTTTTTGCAGATATGCCCAAGTCAAATCATAAAAGTCTTGTTGTGTTTGCAACACACTCATCCCTGCATAATACAGATCGAGAAACGACTGTAAATTCTGAAAGTTATACGCATCGCGTACTTCTTGAACAGATTTGTAGGCGAGTTCAATTCCATTACGCTTTGCTAAGGCAAACATCGTTTCTGGTTCGAGAGAACCTTCAATATGAATGTGCAATTCAGCTTTAGGAATCTGTTGTAGAAAAGTATCCATTTTGAATAGAAGTTAAGAAATAGGTAATGGGTAAGTAAATATCACACATAACATTTGTTAGGGAGTAGTAATATATATTTTGCTTAACCAATTACCAGTTACCAACCTTTAAGTTATATTTATTTTCACCGCTTACTTAATATTCTTGCCAATTACCACGCTTGAAGCGACATTTTGTATTACTCAGCAGTTCCAAAACGTAATGTCATAAACACAAATCTAGCGATAAAGATTGCTGCCAGAATCCAGGTAGCGATCGTGACTTCGTGAGCTTTACCTTGTAAGGTTTTAGCAATAGGATACGTGATGAAACCTACTGATAGTCCTGTTGCAATTGAGTAAGAAAGCGGAATAAAGAAAATTGTCAAAAATGCTGGAATTGCTTCAGCAGGATCGCCCCAACGAATTTCTAAAACACCTGCCATCATTAAGACACCAGTAATGACTAAAGCAGGAGTTGTTGCGTATGCAGGAATTGCCTCGAATATCGGAACAAGGAAAATTGCCAAAATAAATAAGACACCTGTAATCACAGATGCAAAACCAGTACGCCCTCCTTCAGAAACACCTGCTGCTGATTCAGCATAAGTCGTGACAGTTGATGTACCGACAATTGCCCCAAAAGCAGTCCCGACAGCATCGGCAAATAAAGCTTGGTTAACGCGTGGTAGTTGTCCATCTTCTTTGATGTATCCTGCTTTCATACTCACGCCAGCAAGCGTACCTACTGTGTCAAATAAATCGACGAATAAAAATACCAGCAAAATTGCCAAAAAGTCGATAAAGTTAGCTGCGGTTAACCGCGAAAAACCAATAAAGCTTTGCCCAAATAAATCTGTTGGTGCGGTAGGAAACTGGACAATTCCTGTAGGCCAAGGCGTGTTGCCTAAAATCCAGCCGAGTAAGGCTGTTCCGAGGATTCCCCAGAGTAATGCGCCTTTGACGCGGCGCACTAAAAATGCTGTTGTGATAAAAATACCTGCGATCGCCAGAAGCGTATTTGGTTGTTGTAGACTGCCTAACGTTGTTGTTGTGACTTCACTCCCGACAATGATTCCCGCACCTCCTGTTTCTGGATTACCTGAAAGTCCAATATAGGCAATAAATAAGCCAATCCCTACCGAAGTTGCTGTTTTCAGTGATAGCGGAATTGCATCTATAATTTGCCGCCGCACATTTGTCAAGGTAAGCGCAATAAAAATTAAACCTTCAACTAATACTGCTGATAGTGCTAAGCGCCAGTCAATATTTAAAGTCAAAACAACCGAGTAAGCAAAAAAGGCATTTAACCCCATTCCTGGAGCTAGTGCAAAAGGATATTTTGCCACAAATGCCATAACTAAAGTAGCGATCGCCGCCGCAATTGCGGTTGCAAAGACTTGTTCGGCAAACAAATCTCGTGGTTCATTCAAGAAAATAGCATCAGATAAAATTAACGGATTCACCACCAAGATGTACGCCATCGTCATGAAGGTCGTCAATCCTGCTAAAGTCTCGATGCGAAAGTTTGTTCTGTATTCGCCAAATTTAAAGTAACGCGCGATCGCAGCTTGCCAACCTGTGTACTGTGGTCCTCCAGGTGAACTTGGGTTCTGCGTTTCTAACTGATCGATATCACTATTCATCTAGCAGTCTCCGTATGCCATCTTTGCCGATCTATATCGATTTACTTTTAACGGCTCTTGGTAGGTGTGCACTTAAACAAATTAGTACCAAAGCACATTTTTAGATTTTTTTAACTAGCTGCATACTTTATAGTGACACGGAGTTATTTTTTGTTGATTAAGATACAGATTTTCTGTATGCTTAAGAACAGCTAATGTATGCTGATACGCCACAAAGAAGCATTTACAGCAAATAATCGATTAAAAATCGCAAAAACTACGTAGACAAGTTATACCCATTCATCATGAAGAAAGTCTGATGTAATATCTACTATATGAGAAATATAAATTAAGTTCTCCTCAGATCTCCCCTGCCCCTCTGCTTCTATTATCTTCCTACAAATACTTGTTCGGCTGTTAATATCAAGTCGGGGAATGTAGCTGAAATTATTCTTTCTGCACCACGAAATTGCAAAACTTGATATTCACCCTCACTCAACTGATAAACCGAAATAGTCGGGAGTTTAGGAGTACTCATATAACGCGCAGCGTAGACTAATTCATAGCGAGTATCTGTCCTATCGTCATACGCTAGATATTCTGCAAATGAGAGGTTTTTAGGTAAAACTTGAATCATAGTGCCAACGTTACTCTTGCTAACCAAACTAGCACTGGCAGCTTGAAGGATATATAAGATAAATGAGCGCGATCACTATTGAAACCCGCCGTTTAATCTTGCGCGAACTCACCCTAGACGACGTGGAAGATTTGGCACAAATCTATGCCGATCCTGTTGTGATGCAATATTACCCCAAACCAATCACCAGGGAAGAAGCAAAATACCAGATCACCAGAATGATCAATGGCTATCAGCGACGAGGTTGGGGTTTGTGGGCGACAATTCACAAAGCTGATAACAAATTTATTGGACGCTGCGGGTTAATACCGCAAATTGTGGATGGATGTCCTGAAGTTGAAATTGGCTATATGCTAGCACAAGAATATTGGGGACAAGGTTTAGCAACAGAAGCCGCCTGTGCAACTCGCGATTATGGTTTTAAAATTGGGTGCGATCGCCTCATCTCCCTCATTGCTCCAGGTAACATTGCATCACAAAAAGTTGCGATTAAAACAGAATTGTGCTATAAAAAAGACACAATTTTTCGGGGTAAAACTGTGCAGGTTTATGCGATCGCCCGACCTACAAATTCTAAGTAATTGTTACTCAATTCTTTAACTGCCAAGTTATACAACTGTAACCCATGTTCAGGTGTTGCTAACGCCGGATCGGAACCCATGCGTCCATCAGGATAATGCTGGCGAAAGTTAACAGGACCATATATAGGATGTCCTTTACCAACCTCAGTAGATAAAGTTGCGTGTTTGATGGATTTAGGATAAACGTATTGAGTTACTGCAACTTCACTCGGAGTTGCGTGCGAACCTTCGCGATCGCCATATAATTCCTTGGCTAACTGATACACTGAACCACACATAAACCAGTTACTCACTTGACACTGGACTTGATCGGCGTTGTTTACACCAATTTCTGCAAGATAAGTATAAGTTTCCGCAAATGCAGCTTTGAGTGTGGCAATATTCCCACCATGACCGTTGATAAAGAAAAACTTGGTAAATCCTGCTTTAGCTAAACACGCGATGTAGTCGCGAATAACTAAAATCATCGTGCTAGGACGCAGGCTAATCGTACCAGGAAACGCGGTGTGATGCAGTGCCATACCCACATTAATTGTCGGGCTAACGAGTGCGCCAGTCGTCTCACCAACACCATGGGCGATCGCTTCTGCACAAATCGCATCTGTACCGATTAACCCCGTTGGTCCATGCTGTTCAGTAGAACCGATAGGGAGAATAATTCCCTGAGATGTTTCTAAGTAAGCTTCGACTTCTAACCAGGTACTTAAATGCAACAGCATGATTTCTTGCAGCGAATGTAATCTATTTACTTATCGTAAGGAATCATTTGCATACTTTTGTTTTCATTAGAGAAATTTGCCCCAACCGACCTCTATAATCCAGCGATGAGTAATGGTAGTTGAATATACCGTTCTCATTTTTGTTCCGAATAACGATTAAAGGTTGATTGTGCGTAGAATTAGAAATCAAGTCAGGGTAGCACTCATTGCACTTATCCTCAGTACTTTGACAATTGGAGGAATCGCATTTTCTGCGGAAAGAGAACTATTTAGTTTAGCCCGCCCCACAACAATTGCGGTAAACTCTAGTTTCTTGAGTCCACTTGATGAATTATTTGGCGATATTGCGATTGGTAGAGGTGTGTTTCTTTCTGGTAATACTGTCGTCAGGGCAGATCCTGGTACAAGTATTTGCATAGAAAGTGAAACGAATCTTCAAGACAACATTCTTTTCTTAGCATTGCGAAATTTGCCATCTCCACGCTCAACCAGGTGCGGTAGATTAGGAGATACGGGGATATCGAGTAGTACAGGCGAGAAAGTTAGCATCGCCCATCAAGCCAAAATTGAAAACTCGTATATTGGTAACTTCACCTTTATTGGTTTTCGGGCGTATCTAAATAATGTCGTGTTAGAAAACGGCGCGTTTGTCTTACACGGTGCGAGACTTACTAATGTCAAAATCGGTAAAAATCGACTTGTACCAATCGGCGCAATTATTACAACACAAGCGCAAGCAGATGCTTTACCGCTAAAAACCGATGAAAATTCTGAGTTTCAAACCGAAGTACTCGAAGTTAATAAGGAGTTTGCCGAACACTACAGTGAACTATACAACAACGAAGGATTTGATGCAATAGTTGGTGTAAGCGTCGCACCAAGAACGTCTTGGAACCCCAAACCTGTGAAACCAACTTTAGGTAAAAATGTGCAAATTGCCGAGTTTGTGCGGGTTGTAGGAGATGTCAGAATTGGTGATAACAGTACCATCGGTCAACGAACATCAATTCGGGCGGATGAAGGTACTCCCATTATTATCGGTGATAATGCAGAAATTGAA
Organism: Chroogloeocystis siderophila 5.2 s.c.1; assembly: GCF_001904655.1. Lineage (NCBI taxonomy): Bacteria > Bacillati > Cyanobacteriota > Cyanophyceae > Chroococcidiopsidales > Chroococcidiopsidaceae > Chroogloeocystis > Chroogloeocystis siderophila. The sequence continues at coordinate 98,200 of NZ_MRCC01000013.1, forward strand.
GATCGCGTAACTTTTCATGCGCTCAAAGGTACCAGCATTCGCATTGGTAGAAACTTAAATAGCGATGACAATATTGTCTTTCATGGACCGTTGGAAGTTGGTGACAATTTAACGATTGGTGATGATGCGATTTTATTTCGCTCGCAAGTGGGTAACAATGTCACAATTGGTACTCAGGCGATCGTCGTTGGTGTCACGCTGCGTAATGGCGTGCGTGTTCCTGATAACGCTGTGATTACCACTCAGCAGCAAGCCGATGCTTTAAGACAAGCTTGAGGGGAGGTAATGCGATCGCCTCTATTACTGCGTGCGATCGCGTGACTTCTTTATGTTGCATTGTGTTTGATCTCCATTTTGATGATGCAAATTATGCAAGGATTACAACAAAAAGTGCGATCGTATAAATAAGCTTGTCAGTACTAAGCGATTTAAATATAAATAAAATAATAAAGATAAACACAGAATTAGTAAGGCTTATTTTTGGTGATTGGATGGAGAAGCTTGATGAGGACACTTCTGTGGATGGCTGCGCCGACTTAAAGAAAGTGTCCGGTGTAGTTTCACTCTTTTCAGGGTGCGGAGGACTTGATTTAGGTTTTTCACAAGCAGGCTTTAATATTGTATGGGCAAATGAATTTGATAAAGATATTTGGGAGACTTACGAGAAAAATCATGTTAATACTTTTCTTGACAAAAGAAATATTAAAAATATCTCCCATAAAGAAATACCAGATTGTCTTGGCATTATTGGCGGTCCTCCCTGTCAAAGCTGGAGTGAAGCTGGTAATCAAGCAGGGATAAATGACGAACGCGGTCAACTTTTTTTAGACTATGTTCAAATTCTTAAAGCTAAACAACCTTTATTCTTTTTAGCTGAGAATGTTTCAGGGATGTTGCATAAAAAACATTCTCAAGCTATAACTAATATCCTTAATGCATTCAACGAAGCTGGATATAATACTTCTTATAAATTACTGAATGCTTTATATTACAACGTTCCACAAGATAGAAAGCGAGTCATTTTTGTTGGCTACCGTTGTGATTTACAAAAGCAGTTTAATTTCAATTCTCTTGTACGTACATTCCCTATACCTACCCTAAAGCAAGCCATATGGGATTTAAAAGATTCAGTTGTACCTGCACAAAATAACAACACAAGTTCAAAACTTTGTAATGTACCCAATCATGAATATATACAGGGTGGCTTTTCAAGTATTTATATGTCGCGAAATCGCGTCCGGCTTTGGGATGAACCATCTTTTACAATTCAGGCTGGTGGTCGTCATGCACCAATTCATCCACAAGCAAATAAAATGATTCATGTTGGTAAAGACAAATGGATTTTTGACCCAAACTCACCCTATCCCTATAGAAGATTATCTGTAAGAGAGTGTGCGAGAATTCAAACTTTCCCTGACGAGTTTATTTTTTATTATAAAAATTTATCTGCTGCCTATAAAATGATTGGTAATGCTGTACCTGTTAACTTTGCATATGCCATTGCAAAATTAATTAAAGCAGATTTACAACCTCAATGTAGACAAACGATCCAAGAAATACCATTACAACTAAGTTTAAATTTAATTTGATTCGCAATACACCAGAAGAAAAATTATGGGTAATTTACTTCAAGCCATTTATACAGCTACTCATAATTCAATTGCTGACGTAGCAAGCTTTTATCGTAGCAAAAATAAAATTAATGCTGTTGGTGATGCTTTAGAGTACTTTATAAAAGACATTTTCGCTAATACATTAACTGAAACAGATGAAAAAACATTCTCATATTTTGGTAATGCTAACAATCCTCCTGATTTAATGTTGATTAATGGAGGCGATGCAATAGAGGTTAAAAAAATTGAGTCTGAGAACGGTCAAATTGCCTTAAATAGTTCTTATCCTTCAGCCAAACTGTTTGCTGATAGCCCAATGATTACATCTACTTGCCGTAATTGTGAAAATTGGTACGAACGAGATTTAATATATACTATTGGTTCAATCAAAAACAATAAGCTATCGCTACTTTGGTTCGTTTATGGTGATTGTTATGCAGCAAGTAGAGAAGTTTATGAAAGAATTAGAACTACTATAGCTGATGGAGTTATTTCAATCCCAGGAGTTGATTTTAGCAAAACAAAAGAATTAGGTCGAGCTAATAAGGTAGATCCACTAGGTATTACCCACTTAAGAATAAGAGGTATGTGGACTATAGAACATCCAAATAAGGCTTATCGTTATCTTGATATTGACTACCAAGCCAACAAAACATTAAGGCTGTTTGCGCTTATACGAGAAGCTAAATACTACTCTTTTCCTTCAGAAGATATAGCTAGGCTTGAATCATCGGTCAATTCTAACTTAAGTATTAGAAATGTTCAACTTAAATTACCTGATAATCCGGTTAAACAAGTTTCTGCAAAACTAATTAGCTATCAAATTTAAAAGATTTTATGCTAATTTTATTATAGCTTCATTCCTTCGGCATAAATAAAATAGTTGTTTGTTTGTTTTACACTTGCCTGAAAGCCAACTTGAGTGAGTTTATCTAATAAAACATTGGGTTGATAATAAATTTTATAGATTTGATATTCTTGCCCATTATTTAACTTACGCCGTTGATAAATTGCCTTTTCATTTTCAAAAAAATGGTCTTTTGCTGTCGAAGTTGCATCAAAGCAAGAGTCAATAATAAACACTTTTCCATCAGGACGAACTGCCCGATAAACCTTGGTTAGAAACTCATCAACTTGTGCAGGCGAAACGTGCGATAGCCAGAAGGAGAAAAATACTAAATCATATTGTGTAGTTGGTTGCCAAGAAAACAAATCTACCTGCTGATAATCGAATATTTTAGTATCATTTAACTTCTTTTTATTGATTGCAATCATCTCAGCAAAAGCATCAATTGCTGTAATCCTCGCGCCAAGTTTAAGTAATTCTTGTGTCCATATTCCTGTACCACACGCCAATTCTAAAATTGAATTAACTTTGCCTATATTCTGTAATGCACTTTTAAGAATATCTACTTCATCAAACCAACGTTGATTCTGTTCTAAGCCGCGATCGTAACGACCAATGCGATAAAACCACTCATCATATTCTTGAGAGCGAGCATTGTAATAAGCAATTTGTTCTTGAACTTCTTTAATCATATTAAAGGAAAACCACTACATAAAATAAAATTAATGACTCTCTAAGTAAGAACAGGTTCTGGGAGTGCGCCTTGCATTTTGCTTAAAAAGTCAATCAGGTTTTCAAGTTGTTGAGTCGCGCTAAGAACACCTAAACCGCGTACTGTAACTTTACCAGGCGAATAGACAAAGCGCGATCGCAAGTGTTCGGGTAAATTTGCTGCAAGTAAGTTCCACGCGGGTTCTTCCATCGGAGTTTCTAAAATGATGTGTTGCTTTCCTTCCGGTTTAATGCGGCTGAATCCCAGAGATTTAGCGACCTGTTTGAGTTCCATTACGCGCAAAAGTTGATTTGCACCACTAGGAATCGTACCGTAGCGATCGCTCCACTCGGCGGCTATTTGTACTAATTCTTCTTTCGTTCTTGCGGCGGCGACAGCACGATAGGCACTCATCTTTTGATCCATATCTGTGATATAATCCCCAGGAATAAATGCGGTGAGGTTGAGGTCAATTTGCGTATCATCGACACTCGGAATTTCTTGCCCGCGAATTTCACGGATTGCTTCTTCAAGCATTTCCATGTATAAATCAAAACCGATCGCATCCATTTGACCGGATTGTTCCGCACCGAGTAAATTACCGACACCGCGAATTTCCATATCGCGCATTGCCAGTTGATAACCCGAACCGAGTTGCGTAAATTCTTGAATCGCGCGTAAACGTTGCCGTGCTGCATCGGATAAGGCGCGTTGTTTGGGGTAAAATAACCAAGCATGAGCTTGTATCCCCGCACGACCAACACGACCGCGTAGCTGATAAAGTTGCGATAAGCCAAAACGGTGGGCATCTTCAATCAAAATCGTGTTGACTCTAGGAATATCTAATCCCGATTCAATAATTGTGGTACAAACTAAAATATCGGCTTCACCGTTGCTAAACGTGAGCATCGTCGATTCAAGTTCGCCTTCATCCATTTGTCCGTGGGCGATCGCAATTCTTCCCCCTGGGATCATTTCCCGCAGTTTTGCCGCTGTTTCTTCAATACCATCAACACGCGGGACAACATAAAACACTTGTCCACCGCGATCGAGTTCTTGGCGAATTGCACTGCGTACCGATTCCGAATCATACGGTGCTAAATGCGTTTTAATTGGGCGACGCGTTGGAGGCGGTGTTGTAATTAAACTCATCTCGCGAATTCCCGACAGCGACATATATAAAGTGCGCGGAATTGGAGTTGCGCTGAGAGTTAACACATCAACTTGCGTTTTCAGAGATTTAATTTTCTCTTTTTGATTCACACCAAACCGCTGTTCTTCGTCTACCACTAATAAACCTAAATCGCGGAAACTTACACCCTTACTGAGTAGCTGATGCGTACCAACAACGACATCTAATTCACCTGTAGTGAGGCGGCGTTGAATATCGCGACGTTCTTCAGCAGTGCGGAAGCGGTTGAGTAAACCAACTTGAATTGGGTAAGGTGCAAAACGTTCTTTGAGGGTGTGGTAGTGTTGTTGAGTAAGAATTGTTGTCGGAGCAAGAAGCGCGACTTGTTTACCTGCAGTCACCGCTTTAAAGATGGCGCGGATCGCTACTTCAGTTTTCCCAAAACCAACATCACCACATACCAGACGATCCATCGGGCGATCGCTTTCCATATCGCGTTTAACGTCTTGTACCGCTTTTAGCTGATCTGTTGTCGGTTGGTACGGAAATGAGTCTTCAAGTTCTTCTTGCCAAGGTTGATCGGGAGGATAGCTAAAGCCTTGTTGTTGCGATCGCGCTGCGTATAATTTCAACAAATCTACCGCTAATTTCTTAATTGCTTTGCGCACGCGGTTTTTGGTATTCGCCCACGCTTTCCCCGTCATCTTGTTTAATTCTGGGGGCGACTCAGTTGTACTGCGAAATCGCGATAATGATCCGAGTTGATCGGCGGCGACGCGCAATAAACCATCTGCGTATTGAATAACGATATATTCGCGGGTTTCGTTATTTAGCGTTAAGCTTTCGAGTTTGAGAAACTTTCCTACACCATGGTTGCGATGCACAACATAATCGCCAGGACGCAGCTTGTTTAAATCAACTTGCTTCGATGCAGCTTGACGGCGCTTGCGAACATAACTTGGTGTTGCTAAAGTATGCTGACCGAAAAACTCGCGATCTGTAACGACTGCAAGGCGGAACGTTGGTAAGATAAAGCCTTCGAGTTCTGCTAAACCCGAATACTTCAAAGCAACTGGCGTGTGTGATATTTGTAGCTTGTCGATCGCTTGAAAGTCGCGGGGGTTAGGAATAAATTGTGCAGGACAATCGTGTTCTTGTAACAGGGAAACCGATCTGGAAGGCTGCGCCGAAACTAACCATACCGAAAAACCGCGATCGCGTTCATTACGAATCGTTTCCGCAATCTTGCCAAATTGATGTGGTGTCACGGGTACAGGACGACTCGCAAGATTGATAGCTGTAGGTGCGGAATTTTCTTCTATAACAAGTTCTGATAGATGGAGTTGGCGAAAATCACTGGCGGTTCTTAGAGAGTCCTCAAAAGCACGATGGGTACGTGGTAGATGACTGAGTGCGGCGTGCTGTTCTTGGGCATTTTCTACCCAGCGATCGCTATGTGCTTGACATTGTTCAATTTCATCTATTGCAATTAGCGTATTTTTGGGCAAGTAATCGAGTAAAGATGCGGGGCGATCAAAAGCTAAACCTAAGAAACGACGGCTACCTTCTAATGTGTGATTTGTTTCAAATTGTTCTTGTTCTTCTAGTGATAAGTAGGTCTTGATTTGTTGCGTCTTGTCAGCTAATGCGGAAACGATGATCGGCGCAAAAGTTGTGGGAGTGAGTACCAGAGAATCGATTTTATCTAATGCGCTACCGTTAGTACTGCGCGATCGCTGTGTTGCAAGGTCAAACTCGCGAATTTGTTCAATTTCATCCCCGAACCACTCTAAACGTACGGGTAACTCGCAAGCCACCGGAAACACATCGACAATATCTCCGCGCCGACTCCATTGTCCTTCAGTTTCTACGAGCGGTACGCGTTCATAACCTAATTGTACTAGCTTGTCACCAAAAGCATCTAAATCTAACTCCATCCCTGGCGTAACATTCAAGCAATACGGCTGAAACGCCTCCAAAGGGGGTAAATGTGGTTGTAACGCCGCCTGCGTTGCGATGATTGCCATTTTTGGAAGGTTAGCATCGCCCCGATTCTTTACCAAATCTGCTAAAACCTGCATTTGTCCCCACGTCATCTCCGTTTCAGGGTCAAAAGGTTCGTAGGGAGACGCTTCAGAAGTAGGGTAGAAATGCGTTGTTTGCCAGCCCATTGCTTCTAGTTGTGCTGTCCAGCGTCCGGCTTCTTCTAGGGTGGGACAGACAACCAAAAGATGCGATCGCGCCTCTTGTGCCAAAGCTGAAGCCACCAATCCTTTAGGAAGGCGAGGAATGCCGTTTAAACGACAGACGCGCTGCCGATCAAGTTTAGCTAAAATTTCTGTTGTGAGCGGCGATCGCCCCAATGCACGAACAATGGAAAAAAATGCCATAGCTTCCGCTGTCTTATTGATGTCTTCTGCTTAACACAATGCGCTGGAAAATAGATTCCTTGACTATTTTAGAGTCCCTGAGGTGATGGAATTAAGCAAACAAGGGTTGGATTCCCCTACTGATGCTAATTTGTAGTTTGCCGTAGGCTTAAGCCTACGGGTTCGTAATGGGCTGCACCCCGCCACGCTAACGTGATTAAAAAAATCAGACAGAGTATGGGTTGTGAGTTGAAATCTGTCGCTGGAATGCAGAGAATTGGTACGACAAGAACAATAAAAATCTTGAGTCAACTTAAGATGCTGACTTGTTTTCTGTTCCCACAACTTGGTAACTCAGAGATAATAATGACATTTCTACTTACTAGCCACTAGCCACTAGCCACTAGCTTCTTGCCCCCTCTAATCTTCTCCATGAACTTTGAAATTCTCGTCATTTTTCTGCTGATCGTCGCTAATGGCATATTTGCTATGTCAGAAATAGCAGTTGTCTCATCACGCAAAGCACGGTTACAACAATTGGCAAACGAAGGTAATGCTAAAGCACGAGCAGCATTAAAGCTTGCCGAGTCACCGAATAACTTTCTCTCAACTGTGCAGGTGGGAATTACACTGATTGGTGTTCTAACGGGTGCTTTTGGTGGTGCGACGATCGCTAGAAATCTCGCGAGTTATCTTCAACAAATTCCTGTGCTTGCGCCGTACAGTCAAGCGATCGCATTAGGTATCGTGGTTTTAACCATTACATATCTTTCACTGATTATCGGCGAACTTGTACCGAAGCGTCTAGCATTAAATAGCCCCGAACGAATTGCTGCAAATATTGCAATGCCTATGCGTGTGATCGCGGTGATTGCTTCTCCGGCTGTTTATCTGTTGAGTGCTTCTACTGATTTTGTCTTGCGCATCTTAGGAATTGGCCCTTCCACCGAACCGTTAGTAACTGAAGAAGAAATTAAAGTTTTAATCGAACAAGGAACTGAGGCGGGAACCTTTGAAGTGGCTGAACAAGATATGGTGGAACGTGTCTTTCGGCTGGGCGATCGCCCCGTGAGTGCATTGATGACACCTCGTCCTGAAATTGTCTGGCTTGATTTAGAAGACTCGCTAGAAGTAAATCGTCATCGAATTATTGATGGCGGTCACTCGCGCTTTCCCGTGTGTCAAGGCGGCTTAGATAACGTTTTAGGAATTGTGTCTGTGAGTGACTTACTTGCGCGCTGCTTATCAAATCAACCGCTGGATTTAACCGTTTTGTTGCGTCAGCCGGTATTTGTTCCAGAAAGTACGCGCGGTTTGAAAGTTCTGGAGATGTTTAAGCAAACTGGAACACATATCGCGCTTGTTGTTGATGAATACGGCGTGATTCAAGGATTAGTCACACTCAATGACATTTTGATTGAAATTGTCGGCGATGTTCCATCCGATGACGACCAAGAAGAACCCCAAGCCGTACAACGCGAAGATGGTTCTTGGTTACTCGATGGTATGTTATCGATTGATGAATTCTTTGAACTTTTTGCAATTAAAGAAATCCCCGCCGAACATCGCGGTAGCTATCAAACTTTAGGTGGTTTTGTCATCACCCATCTTGGACGCATTCCTAAAGCTTCTGACTATTTTGAATGGCAAGGAATGCGAATTGAGGTCGTCGATATGGACGGTAATCGCGTTGATAAAGTGCTTGCTGCGCCTATGCAAACTTATCGACATCAAGAAACGGGCGGTACGGGAATTTAATTGTCGTATTTTTGCTTACGGTTCTAGTTAGTGCTGTTAGTGCTAAATATCATTGATATTAATAGATCCGCGGAGGCGATCGCATCGATAGTTCAATCGAGGCGCTTGTTGCTTCGAGTCGCTAGCTCGTTTTGAATATAAAAACATTGATCTGGTTGAATACATTCAAGCATTGCCTGAGCCTTATACGTTATTCGACCTAAACTCAATATAAGAATATAGTTTCCCTCCTTATAGAAGAAACTAAGCCTTTCCAAAACGTCTCCCACGCGTGGGGAATTTAGGGAGCTAAAACGACCGATCTGTTGATTGAGCAACGCCCAACCTAAAGCAAAACGGTAAAATACCAATTCGCGATATGTAATTAAGGCGCGTCACATCAAGGTTATATTTCTAAGTTTAAATCTCTATAGTATTGTGCCAGTTGTAAAACAGTCTACAAAACCCAAGCAATACGATAAAGAGTTGTATCATCAATGCGCTCAAAATAGCTTTGTCTAACTTATCTTCTTGAGATAAATACTAACTATATTTAGTAGAAACATTTGGAACTTTCCTTTCTAAAATTCGACTATAAAACTAAAGATGCAAAATACTAAATAATGCCAAGGTAAAGATTATGAAACTCTCTTTAAAAGCTGCTACAATTTCTGCTTTATCAGCACTTGTCATTGCTCCTATAGTGGGTGCTCCTGGGAAAGCTTTTGCTCAACCTACTGGTACAAATGCGAGCTATATCGGAGGTGGTATTGCTGCTGGTGTAACAAACGGCGGACAAACCGGAGATGCTGCTACTTTTGGAGGAAATCTTCAAGCTCGTTACGCAATTCCCAACACTCCAGTTTCGGCTCGTGGCGCTATTCTTTTTAGTAATGAAACAAGTGCTATTATGCCAATTGTTTCGTACGACTTGCCCGTTTTTAATAACACAAACGTTTATGTTGGTGGAGGTTACTCTTTCGTAGAGCAAAACGGTAAACCAACTCCTTTAGGTAACAGAAACTCTTTTGTTTTAACGACAGGAGTAGAAACGCAAGTGGCTAGAGATATCATTCTCTACAGCGATGCTAAACTAGGCATCCGCGCTTACGAAAATAGCCCAGCTTCAGCTGTAAGCTTTCAAGCAGGTGCTGCTTATCGCTTCTAAATCTATGAAAAAATTAGGCGTTAAATTGCCTAATTCATAATTACAAGGGTTGCTCATTATATAACGCAATGACAACCCTTTTTTATTAACGCTAAAACCTTGAATCTGTGGTAAAAAAAATCACCCATGAGGTTTATTATATAACTAAGAGCATAAAGCAAAACTAAATGTAGAAAGATTAACTGTCGAAGTTAAGTCATCGCAATGTTGTTGCGACACCGCTTTTAGATACGTAACTTCTTGTTGTATTGAAGGAAGAGTTGTCAGCAGTTTGATTAGTGTTTCAAATTCACTAATATTTTTGTAGGTACTTAGCAAACACTTCTGCATCAGTCTGCCGTATAATCCTTGAACAATTAATTCAATAATATCCTGGTGACACTCTAGCGATGCTCCTTCTGACGCTAATTGTTTCGGATTGGTTCCCCATTTTAATATCTTGAGCAGCGTTTGAGAGGGTGTTTGCGCAAAAATAGAACTTGTAACTTCTTTAACTGCTGTTTTAAGCCCGTATCTGATATTAGCTTCTGGTAAGCTCAAGTTATCTGTCAAGGTTTGGATGATTGCGAGATGTTTATTTAGTACTTCACTGGAGAAGTAAGCAAGTTCTGCAAGCATCATATCTCCCGATGCTTCTACCTGCGAGTTTTCTAAAGCATTAATCAATAAGTGTGTTTCTGTAGGTTTACTCCAATCAAATTGTCCTAAAAAACAAGGTTCTTCATAACCTGGTAACAGCCCTTGAAAATAGATTGGTAGGTGTTTACCTGATTCCAGAAGTTTGTAGAGTGCAATTTCTAGTGTCTCAGTAGGCCATCCTAAGTTACGGACTGTGAGAAATTTTAGTTTTTTCGGCTGAGATAATACAAGGGCATTAAGCAATAAATGCAAAGCTTCATTGATATTTTGTGCTGTTATGTATCGATGAGGTGCATGAATGTTAATGATTTTGCCTTGCTGAATTTTGTCTGATATTTGCTGACATACGGAACTATTATTCAACATATGCGTAAAGCGCACCATGCTGTAAGTGACATTACCCGTTTGTGCAGCTTGTGCTAATTGCCACTCGCAGAGTTTTTTAGATGCGGCGTAAACTTCGGCGGTGAAGTACCGCGCAGCTTTACCTGTTGAGGAGAAAATGCATTGCTGTACGCCGTATTCTTCGCAAAGTCGAATAATATGGTGAGTTCCACAAAGCGCGGTTGTGACGGTTTCTCTAATTTGCACTTCTGCTAATCCAGGAAGGCGTTGGGCGGCTAGATGAAAAACAATATCTGGTTTTTCGGTTTCAAATATATACTTGAGCGCGTGGTAATTACGGACATCAGCGGCGTATAAAGCGATCGCTTGTTTTTGTACTTTGATTGGAGTATGATCGTATAGGCTAGCACATCGTAATTTATCGACAGAGACCACTTGTCGCGCACCAAGCGCAATCAGTTTTTTCACTAACGCACTACCCACGCAACCTTCTCCACCTGTGACAAGTACAACTTTGCCGCGCACCTGACTACTAACTGCGGATTCATATAAATGAATTGTGCGTCCCCACACGTCAGTAAAAGGATCTTCTTGAAGTTGTCCCTCTGCTTGGTATGCTTGAATTAAATCTGAGGTTAATTTTGTTAAGGTTGCCAACACTTGAGAATCTTGTGGTTCTGGTGAACCCAGTGGAACTAACTCTTGGATGCATCGAATGATTTCTGATTTGCTGGTAGCACGAACCACTGGTAAAAGCACCTTAAGTTCCCCTTAAGCTAACTAGTTAAATTTTTGCTGTTTTTGGGTAAAATAATATACTCTGCGTTACCCATCCTTTTTATATCGTGTATAAAATTCATCTAACCAGCTACTTACTGAGAATTGATGTAATCTTAAAAAAACAGCGTCAATTGGTACATCTTAATTGGTAGGAGTTTAAGGATTGTGTAAGGTAAACAGGAATTACTTATCTTTGTGATATATGCAGGAGATGTTGAATCAATAAGGAGCATGAAAGCAAATTGAGTTGAATTAGATGTTATCTAGTAAAAATTTAATAAGACTAAATCGGTACTATTTTGTATTAATTCAGAAGCTTATATAGCAATCTCAAGTCAGTTGTGAGAATCCCTCTCTATCTCTTTCCTCTGCGTTTTCTGTGTATGCCAGTTGCTACAACGGGGAGCGACGAAGTCCGCTTGGAGCGCCACCCCCGCAACTTTGCCATAGCTCTTCTGTGGTTCGTTTCAAAAAAATCTTACACCTCAAATAGGATTGCTATATCTGAGCAAAATCCTTTTTAAGGAAAACTTCAAAGTGTTGAGTTAAGCGTATTTATAACTTTGTGAAGCATTAACTTTAGGAATTGATACCTATATCAGCGATCGCCCGCGCTCAAGCTTTAAGATATTATTAAAATAAGGGTGATTTTATCACAAAATCCTTGTTTTGATTGTGCAGGAGTTGTATAGCATACTTAATGGCAACTCCTGTTTTTTACCGTGCTAAGATCGAAGTATTCACCGTAATGCCGACTGGATTACTGGGAATTTACTAAATGCATAGATGTGTTATTAATTACTCGCGTCTGTCATAAATCTATATAAAGAGAACACCTGCCGAAAATTGCAATGGTTAATTCTTCCATTCCCACACCCGCAACGAAAAAGCCTTCCAAGGTAGAAGGAATCAAAGAACGCAGTAATTTTCTCCGCGAACCTGTAGCGACAGAACTGCTACAGGATACAACGCATTTTACCGAAGAAGCGGTACAAATCTTAAAGTTTCATGGGTCATATCAGCAAGATAACCGCGACAATCGGGTCAAGGGACAGGAAAAAGATTACCAATTCATGCTGCGGACGAAAAACCCTGGGGGATTGGTACCGCCACAACTATATTTAACACTGGACAAGCTTGCAGAAGAATACGGCAATCAGACGTTACGTGCGACAACGCGACAAGGATTTCAGCTGCATGGGATTTTGAAGAAGAATCTCAAAAATGCGATCGGCGCCATTATTAAAAATCTAGGTTCGACGCTAGCAGCTTGCGGAGACGTGAACCGCAATGTTATGGCACCACCCGCACCGTTCAAGAATCGTGCAGATTATCAGTATGCGTGGAAGTATGCGCAGAATATCGCAGATTTGCTAACGCCGCAAACAGGCGCATACTACGAAATTTGGTTGGACGGGGAAAAAGCAATTAGTGCTGAGGAAGATCCCGTAGTCAAAGAAGCGCGGCAGAAAAATGGGACTGGAACAACGTTCCATGAAGGCGAGGAGCCAATTTATGGCACGCACTATATGCCGCGCAAGTTCAAAGTCTGCGTTACAGTTCCCAAAGATAACTCGGTAGATTTATTTTCCCAAGATCTGACGCTGGTAGTCATGATGAATGACGATGAACTAGTGGGATTTAATGTCTATGCGGGTGGTGGTTTGGGACGAACGCATAATAAAGAAGAAACGTTTGCTCGTTTAGCCGATCCGATTTGTTATGTAGACAAAGAAGATGTTTACGATATTGTTAAGGCGATTGTTGCGACACAAAGAGACTACGGCGATCGCACAGATCGACGTCACGCACGTTTGAAGTACTTGATTCACGATTGGGGTGTGGACAAGTTCCGCTCGATGGTGGAAAAATACTTTGGGAAGCCGTTACAACCCTTCAAAGCACTACCTGAGTTTCAATACGAAGATTTTCTAGGTTGGCACGAACAAGGAGACGGCAAGCTCTTTTTAGGAATCTCTGTGCAAAATGGGCGGATTATGGACGATGCCAAAATGCAGCTACGTACTGCTTTACGCGAGATCGTTCAACAGTTCAATTTACCGATGCGGCTAACACCGCACCACAACGTTATTTTCTACGAGATTGAACCCGAAAAACGGCAAGCGATTAAAGCGATTCTGAGTCGCTGTCAAGTAGAAGCCGATCCAAATGCGATTAAGCCTTTGGTGCGCTATGCGATGGCTTGTCCTGCATTACCAACGTGTGGCTTGGCAACAACCGAATCGGAACGCATCATTCCGAGTGTACTAGATCGCATCGAGGCATTGTTGCAGAAACTCGGTTTAGGCAACGAGCATTTCGTGATTCGGATGACAGGTTGTCCGAATGGATGTGCAAGACCATACATGGCAGAATTAGGCTTTGTCGGTACTGGTCCAGAAATGTACCAAATATGGTTGGGTGGTAGCGCGAACCAAACGCGCTTGGCACAAGTCTACATCGAAAAAATGCATCTCAACAACCTAGAGGCAGAATTTGAACCAGTATTTGTTTACTTCAAACAAGCGCGTCAAGGTACAGAAACCTTCGGCGATTTTTGCGATCGCGTTGGCTTAGCGTCAATTCGAGAATTTGCAGTAAACTATACCCCGCAAGCTGTTGAAGAAACCGCACAACCCGCCGCTGACGAGCAGATTGCTGTTGTTGAGAGTGTACCAGCAAGCAACGGTAAAATCAGATCGCGTCACCGCATTAGTATCCGCGATGATGTTTACGACAAGCTCAAAATCATTGGTAGCCGTGAGGGGAAAACTTTAACGGCGATGGTAAATGAAGCACTAGAAACTTACCTCAAAGATCAGTCATCCGAGTTTTAGGTTAGTTAATCTAAAATTTCATGGGGCAATTACAACGATTGGCGATCGCACCTACCCAGCTGCACAACGAGCAAATTTTGCTGGCAAACGAACAACAGCATTATCTTCATCGAGTGTTGCGGTTACGGGAAGGCGATCACTTTATTGCGATGGATGGTACAGGGAATTCGTGGCTAGCCGTCTTATCAGGAAACTATGCGCAAATTCTTGAGTCGATTGTTGTCGAATCTGAGTTAAAAGTTGCGGTCAATTTAATTTTGGCATTACCTAAAGGAAACGGCTTCGATGAAGTCGTCCGCTGCTGTACGGAAATTGGCGTCAGTTGTATTATGCCAGTATTGAGCGATCGCACTTTACTTCAACCAAGTCCGCAAAAATTAGAACGCTGGCGACGCATTGCCAAAGAAGCTGCTGAACAGTCTGAACGCAGTCTTATCCCAACTATATTAGAACCTGTTCCGTTACATCAAGCACTTGCAGCGGCAACTTCAAGGCAGTTGTATTTTTGTGTAGCGCGGCGTAACTATCCACATTTAAAAACCTTACTCACAGCGACTTCTACAGAAATTACGATTGCGATTGGTCCTGAAGGCGGATGGACAACGCCAGAAATCGAAGGCGCGATCGCGGCGGAATTTCAACTTGTTTCGCTAGGTCGTAGAGTCTTGCGTGCAGTGACTGCGCCGATTGTTGCGATGTCGTTAGTCTCAGCAGCCTTTGATGGGTAAATTAAGAAGAAAAGCCCATTGTATTTTTATGATAGAGCAAATCGCTGCTGCAATGAAGTGCCAAAACTATCGTCTCGCAGCCCAATTAGTCAAACAAGTTCTGCAAAAATCACCCCAAAATGCTTGGGCGCAGCTTTACTTAGGGCAATTACACGAAGTTTCTGGGAAATTTGTGCTAGCAGAAAGCGTTTATCGTCAACTCTTACAGCGTACAACGAATACTAAAGTACTAACTCAAGCACGTCAAGGTTTGCAGCGCATTGAGGAAAGATTGCAACAACAAAGACAACAGGCGATCGCCGCTTCGACTGCTGATCCTCAAAATACACAAATCGGTATATTAATTTTAGAACCAATTCCACAAGAAATTAAAACGACAGCTGCCCAAAAATTTGCGCAAATCATGCAGCTAGATCCTTACACTGCGCGTCTCAAGTTACCAACACGCGGTTGGAAACTTTACAAAAGTGGCAAAATTGGCGAACTGCGTTTTTTGGGTGAGAATTTACGTGCGGCTGGAATTCCTTGTTTTTGGACAACCCTTGCAGAAATTGAGAAAATTCGGGTTTTTCAAGTCAGCTACTTTCAATCAACGACACCTCCGACTGTAGTGTGTCACAATGAGCAAAGTCAACAACGTTCAATAGCGTTTGATTGGTCAGAAGTGAGCCAGCGGGTGACGGCGCAATTACCGATTTTTGAGCAAGTCGTTGATCGTGATGTGCGTGGGAAACTACAGCGCAAAACGCAAACGCAAGATTATGCACAATTTTGCGATCTTCATCTTCCCGAAAGATTTTGTATTCTTCGGTTGTGCGATCGCAGCTATCAATTTCAACAAGGATGTGAGATGACACATCATCTCAACAATCAAACGGTCAGACTCAATTGGAATCGCCTCAGCAACTTCTTTCAACAGCAAATACCCCAAGCAAATGTCCAGGATGACTTTGCACCTTTTGCCGATACAGTCCTTGACCAAAGCGAAATGCTGGGACACCTCAAGTCTCATATCAATTTGTTCCGCAGAACCGAGACACCTTGGGACCCAGCATTTCATTTATATAGTGGACTAGCTTTGATTAAAGCTGTCAGCAGTTACTAGCTTGGTAATTTAGTATCTTATCCAGGAGTTTTGACTTGACGCGCCATATCCAAAAATGAGTTCATATTTGGACCTGGACGACGGCGACCGTTTGAACTAGCTGCTGGATTAAGATATTTAGGCGCAAACGTTGTTTCGGTTTGCGGTTTATTAATTGTACTGCTCGCCGCTGGCTTAGCAGGTACAGGTTTGACGCCCTCTGCTGTTTGCTCCAGTTGTACTTTTGGTGCTTGTGTTGCTGTCGCGGGCTCCTCTGTTTTGGTAGATTTAGTGACTGTCGCCGGCTGTTCAACTTTCTGAGACTTGGCAACTGTTGCAGTTTCTTCTGTCTTTTGAGTCACTTCACTCACTTTAGCCGCAATTGGTTCAGCCGTCTTTTGAGCCACTTCAGTCACTTTAGCCGCGATCGGTTCAGCGTTCTGAGCTACTTCATTTAATTTAGCTGCAACAGGCTCTAATGCTTGTTTTACTTGCTGTTTACCATTTGTGGGCTGCATTTCCTCAGCTTCATCAAGTTCCATAAAATAGCCATTGCGTTTTCGCTTCTTTTTAGCAGGATTTGCTGCTGACTTGTCACCTTCTAAACTGGGCTGGTTTTGTTGAGACTTCTTGCCACCGAAAAGCCCAATAAAAAAAGATAAAATTCCACTGAATATATTTTTGATAAAACCAATCATGACAACTGCTCCTAGCGTTGACGCGCTAAACTTAACTGTAACTTTAAACAACTAAGCCAAAATGTTATCTTTTATTTAGCCTTGACTTACCTTATTTCGATGATCAATCCCACAAAAAGCGTTAGGACAACTGTGCTATCAGACTCGCTATAGCCAGCACTCTCATCTCTGGGCAGAGCTTCCTAGAATTCCTCTATATATATTTTAGGCAACTAAGTATTTCAGGCAACTGAAGCCTAAGATACAAACTGCAATTAATTATGAGATTTTCACGGATATCAAGCAAGATTTTTATACTTTTTTTAACATAAATTTACTTATAGCGGCGTACAGTACGAATCCTCAATACTTGATGCACAATTCATAGTTATTCGCAGTTGCTCATTTTGACTAGACAACCTATTAAAAGCATCTTGTTCTAACAAAGCATAGTCTTGAATAGCAATATTTGTACTACATTTTCGTTGTATTTAAATTAATCTCAAAAAAATCATATTAAGTTTAAGCAATGAGTATTATACGTATAACATTAGCCTTGCATAGTTTTGTGCCTAAATTCGGCTTCCTATTACAACAGGTAGTACTTACTCTGCGATCGCAACGCCAACATTCGCGGCTTTGAGTCTGCCATTGGCTT
Source organism: Chroogloeocystis siderophila 5.2 s.c.1 (assembly GCF_001904655.1). Classification (NCBI taxonomy): domain Bacteria; kingdom Bacillati; phylum Cyanobacteriota; class Cyanophyceae; order Chroococcidiopsidales; family Chroococcidiopsidaceae; genus Chroogloeocystis; species Chroogloeocystis siderophila. The sequence continues at coordinate 115,526 of NZ_MRCC01000013.1, forward strand.
GATTCAGTTGTCGCTCAAAATTCATTTGGACTAGCTGATTGTGAAACGAACTAACCACAATAGTTTGAACGGATTAACTCGTAAAAATCACATGATGACGTAAATGTAAGGCTTTGCAGCCAAACTTAAGGTGTGCTTAATTCTTATTCATTTGAGTAAATATCTAGTTGCTAGATGAGCGGTAGAGCGTAGAAACGCTCATCTAAGCGGATGCCAGGAGGCGGATTTGAACCGCCGACACGAGGATTTTCAGTCCTCTGCTCTACCAACTGAGCTATCCCGGCAGGCGTGTTTTTTGCGCTTAACTAATGTAGCAAATTGATATTGGCTTTGCAAGTAGATTTTTGAATTAAGCAGCTTTGAATTTTAACTTTGTCCAACCAAAGACAGCGACAAACACTAAAAATTGGATAAGAACGATGCTCGGACCTGAGGCAAAATTCAAAATACCCGACACAAGCATGCCCACAATGCTGCTACTAGCACCAATTAGCACAGACATTACTAAAAAACGAATAAAGCGATCGCTTGCAAGTTTAGCCGTAGCCGCAGGAATGACAAGAAAAGCATTGACTAGTAAAACGCCAACTGCTTTAATCGCGATCGCCACCGCAAAAGACAGCAGCACAACAAAGGCATAGCGATAAAATTGCACTGGGATACCCTGTACTTGGGCAACAGCAGGGTTAAGAGTCAACAAAATTTGTTGTCGTAGTGTCAGTAAAAGAAAAATGCTACTACCAACGAGTACTAGCAGTGTCAAAACCAAGTCAATCGCGTTAATTGCCAGAATATCTCCAAATAAAACTGACATTAAGTTACCTCGGTAGCCTTGGATTAAGCTGCTAAGAATGACACCAATTGCCAAAGCACCAGATAAAACAATACTCAAAATGCTATCGCTTGCTAAGTCGGTTTGGTCGATTAAGTACAGGACAACCAAGCCAAACACTAACGTAAAAGGCAGTAACATCCAAGTAGGGTTTAGCTGTAGCAACACGCCTAGAGTCACACCAACTAACGCTGCATGACCTACTGCATGACTAAAAAAAGATAGCTGTCGCAAAGTGACAAAGCTACCAAGTAAACCACCAAGGATTCCCATTAACATCGCACCCGCGATCGCGCGCTGCATAAACGGAAATTGTAGTAAATTCCATAAATCATTACTTGCAATAACCGCTAATTGTTCTACGGTGTTCATCTTGTCAGAAAACGAATTTATTTTGTTTGCGCACTCCTCAAACTAGGATCGCATAGACCGAGCGGTTTCCAGACAAATCAATGGTAGGAAGTTTCTCCCATACAGATTGCAAAGTTGACAACCCGCCAAAAATAGAGGCTATAAAATAGCGATAGCCAATCTAGCATAGGATGATATCAGCTAAAAAAGTTCAGCGAGTAGCTCAAGTTATACTTGGAGTGTCTAGGTAAAATACTTAATAGATTGTCAAATGTCATCAATCAATACTGCCGATTCAGTATTAACGAATTCTACCCAGGATGAAAGGCTTAAGTGTCATCCACCACATCCTGTTGATGTCGATAGCGTAAACTGTCTGCAACATCGAGTTCTCAATACTGAAAAAGCGCAGCGCATGGCAGAGTTTTTTAGCTTGCTAGGCGATCCTAACAGGTTGCGAATTTTGTCACTTTTAGCCGCACAAGAACTTTGCGTATGCGACTTGGCAGCGGCTTTAGACATGAGCGAATCAGCGGTTTCGCATCAATTACGTACGCTTAGAACAATGCGCTTAGTTAGCTACCGCAAGCAAGGGCGCAATGTTTTTTATAATCTTCAAGATAGCCATGTGCTGAATCTCTATCAATCCGTTACTGAACATCTCGATGAGATAGCAGACTAGTCTTTTTGCTGCTTCAACCCTCTACGAAAAACTAACTGCATTAATCCAGGAAATAGCCCGTAAGCAGCTTTGGAAACATTCGCCGAACCGACGAATATTTCTTCACGCTGATGTTTCACTGCTTCCCACACAGCTTCGGCAACATCTTCTGGTTTTTCAATGATGGGAGTACTTAGAACTTGGTTAAGCTGGTCAAGGCGTCTTTGTGCGTCTTTTTGATCTTTACCACGAAGGATTGCACGTTCTAAAAAGTTGCTTTTGATAATGCTTGGATAAATTCCACCTACATGAATTCCTTTTGGCTTGAGTTCTGAGTGCAACGCTTCTGTTAAACCCGTAACTGCATATTTACTTGTTGTGTATGGCACAAGGTAGGGAATAGGAACTTTACCACCAATCGAACTTATATTAATGATTGTGCCAGTTCCTTGCGCGAGAAAGTGCGGTAGCAATGCATGAATCGTATGAATATATCCCCACAAGTTGGTATCAAGCGTTTGATGCCAATCTTCTAATGAGAACTCTTCTACAGGACCAGAAATGTAAATTCCTGCGTTATTAACAAGTACGTTAATTGTACCGTAATGATCTAGGGCTTTACTCACTAGGGCTTTGACTTGTTCTGGATCGCGGACATCGGTGGGAATTGCGATCGCCTGGCGACCAAGACTTTGAATTTCTGCCGCTACGGCTTGTAATGGTTCTAGTTGTCTGGCTGCTATGACTAAATCGTAACCTTTGCGAGCAAACAATAGCGCTGTTGCCTTGCCAATACCTTGCGAAGCACCCGTAATTAAAACTGTAGTCGCCATGATTGTGCCATCTTGATGCTGTACTCACAAGATCTATTAGCTGGCTCTGGTTTTCACTGTACCTCTCTCTGTTGGCAGAAATATCTATCTTTCGCTACGCCAAAGATAAAGTGTTTTTTAGGAAAACAGAGGGCTAAAAATCATCATAAGTAAACTTAGGACTTCAAACCCTCTTGGTAAAAAGAGAAGTTAGTTTCTAGAACATAAAAGCTTTCTATCTGCTACCCTCTAGCTTTGTTCAGGAGTTGAAATGACGGCGATCGCCTACTTAATTATCTTCTTTTAAATACTTATAAAATCTATAAGAATTAATCATAGGACTACCATACTGTCAGTAATTAACCTGAGTCTCTTACCACATTGATATCTATACACTGGTATAGAAAGGCTTGACAAATACATTGATTTGGTATAAAAAGAAACATTTCTATAGCTTAAACACTAAAAGAGGTTAGCTCTTTTTTATGACTAAAGAAAGACTGCGAGGCTGTGTTTGATGCTATGATAAGAAATGTAAAGTTAAGTAAAAAAGGAAGCTTTCAGGATAGATAAGTCGAAGTAGTGTAATTCTTGATTCTAAGGAAAGTAGGCGATAAAGCTTCTGATTTTTGCTGTAAAACATATTGCTTGTCAGAATAAGTACCTCGTAGTAAAAGCTATGTGTAACACAACTTTTAGCTTAAAATTTAGGCTGTAAAGTTTTATTCTTTGATATCTTGAGTGATTGGTAATTGACTAAAAAAGTCGGCAAAAAGTATCAAAATGTTCAAAATCTTTGCGATGCTCTTTGTAGTCATAAGAATTGACAAAATTGAGCACGTACTACTTTCTTGAAATTCAGCAGGCTGCCATCAAAATTTAAAACTAGCGTAGTCAATACAAGAGTTACTAGCAGCAAATAAACGGGAGTCTTTTGTCCTGAGTATACTTTGCTGCCTAATAACACGATGGACAAACAAAAAAAGTATTAGTCTTGATAATATGAGTCAATTTATAGCTACATTACAAAAGAACTCACAACAGAAAAGTACAAGCGTAAATACATATCAATGTTTATTAATGGCTATCTTAGTTATTTTCTGTTGGGCAGTAAGTTTAGCTTATCTCCTTTCTATAGATATTTCAAATACGCCCAGCGTCAATTTTCTACCTGCTATACTTTTGCAAACATTCTTGTATACAGGTTTGTTTATTACGGCACATGATGCTATGCATGGAGTCGTTTTTCCAAAGAATGCTAGAGTTAATAACTTCATTGGTTCAGTAGCAGTAGGACTATACGCACTTTTCTCATATAAAAAACTCCTAAAAACGCACTGGCAGCATCATCAAAACCCCGCTACTGATTTAGACCCAGACTTTCATAATGGTAAGCAAGTAAACTTTTTCAGCTGGTATTTCCACTTTATGAAAAAGTACTGGAGTTGGTGGAGGTTAGCAGGGTTAATTGCTATGTTTTATTTGGGAAGTTATGTATTACATTTACCTGAAAAGAATTTGACTTTATTTTGGATTGTTCCTTCTATTTTAAGTTCAGTACAGCTATTTTATTTTGGGACTTTCTTACCGCATCGAGAGCCAGTAGGTGGATATACAAATGTTCATAAAGCACAGAGTAATCCGTTGCCTATTTTTTGGTCATTCATTACTTGTTATCATTTCGGTTATCATCGAGAACATCATGAATATCCCAATGTTCCTTGGTGGAAACTACCAGAAATATACAAAAAAAGCCAAAGCTTATAAGTGCAATAGTTATTATCCCGCTTCAATTGCTATTTATAATTAATTTGCTAGGACGTAACTCAATTTACAATTGTGACAAAACCGAAGATCCGTGTTGCTTTGACAATTGCTGGTTCCGATAGTGGTGGTGGCGCAGGAATTCAAGCAGATTTACGCACGTTTGCTTTTCATTGTGTTCATGGTACGAGTGCGATTACTTGCGTAACGGCACAAAACACACTAGGAGTGACGCGTGTTGACGCGCTACCAGCAGCGGCTGTGATTGCACAAATACAAGCCGTTGTTGAAGATATTGGAATTCAAGCTGCGAAAACAGGGATGTTGTTAAATCAAGAGATTATCACAGCCGTTGCCCAGCAAGTAAGGAAATTAGAAATTCAGAATTTGGTTGTCGATCCGGTGATGGTATCGCGTACAGGCGCGCAGTTAATTGACGATGCAGCAGTTGTCAGTTTGCGAGAAAGTTTAATTCCGTTAGCAACTGTTGTCACGCCAAACAAGTACGAAGCACAGTTGTTGAGTGGTTTAGAAATTCATAACATCGATGATATGCGGGCGGCGGCGGGGCAAATTTATCAACTCGGTGCTAAAGCAGTTCTGGTTAAAGGCGGCGGAATGGCAGGTAATCTGCGCGGTGTGGATGTGTGGTTTGATGGACAACACTGGGAAACTTTAACGACGATGCAGGTAGATACCGATAATACGCATGGTACGGGTTGCACTTTAGCAGCAGCGATCGCGGCTCATTTAGCGCTGGGAGATAATACTTTGACTGCTGTCCGCCGTGCGAAAGAGTATGTGACTACTGCGCTGCAATATGCTTTAGATATTGGTAATGGACAAGGACCTGTAGGACACTTTTTCCCGTTGTTAGCCGTAGATGGCTATAGTAGAGGTCAGAATTAAAAGCTAGTTGAATTTAGCGGTTCTGATCTTCCATCATGTTCTAACTCTATTGACCATTGCTATAAAAGACGATAAAGCTTATTTTTTACTTTTTTCTAAGTAGCTACAAAAGTAAGGCAAGATCGACTATTCTTGTGCATAACCTTACAGAATGGCTGAGTCTGATCGCTAACTAATACAGACCAGGCTAGCCTGATGAAGTTCTGTTCTTTATGCCAAGGCATCGATGCGATCGAGTACAACCCCTCCCCCTAATTCCACCTCTGGAAGACAATACTCACCCTCGGTACCGCTTTCGGTATACAAGGAACTTGTTGCACAACTGCAAGCGACAGAAGCCAAAATCAACTTGCTGAGTGCGGAAAACTATGCATTAGCCAAACAAAATCAGCAACTTCGACAGGAAATCGAAACAGCGGTCCAGTCGGTTATCCGGCTGCAACAAATCGTTGATGGTACGCCACCTTATAGCCCTAATTATCATGTTACTCGACCTGCTTCGTCTTCGCGGTCAACGCAGCGCCGCAAAAAAACAGTCAAGCCGATGACTGTACCACCAAAGCAAACAAGTACGGTTGGGCGCTTACAGACAGAACAAGAAGATGGGAAATATCGCCGTCGCATGTCTCCAACCGCTTCAGAAGTCAATGGTTGGGGTTTGGCGATCGCAATCTTAGTCATTATCGTCTCGGCGTTTGGTGCAGGCTATCTTATTGTGGGACCACTGCGGTCTAATCGTTGAATAAGGAAATCTTTTACTAAAAAGCCACGTGCTACTCGTTTAATGTATTATTTGTTACTAAATACTGAGATCATTGAATGGTATTTAAAAGTTCATGTTTTACTCACCAGTACAAACACTGCACCCTGTCATACTTTTTATGGAAAATAACGAATTGACTGAATGTAACATCATCCTATAATTGACTTTGTTTTAGAACTGATGTGGTGATAGCGTTTATTTGAATGCTAAGCGAACTTAAATAAGGAGTGAAGAAAATTGAAAAAAGTTGAAGCAATTATCCGTCCTTTCAAACTCGATGAAGTCAAAATCGCGCTAGTTAACGCTGGTATCGTTGGGATGACAGTTTCTGAAGTTCGCGGCTTTGGACGGCAAAAAGGACAAACAGAACGTTATCGTGGCTCGGAATACACGGTAGAATTCTTGCAAAAACTTAAAGTTGAAATCGTTGTTGAGGATAGTCAAGTTGATATGGTGGTAGACAAAGTAATTGCTGCCGCCCGTACAGGGGAAATTGGAGATGGTAAAATCTTTATTTCACCTGTAGAGCAAGTGATTCGGATTCGTACCGGAGAAAAGAATCTAGAAGCAGTGTAATAAAAAACTAAAAGTGAGGGGTAAGGAGCGAGTGGCTAGTTATGAGTTTTGAGTGATGCGTTTTGAGTTGAATATAAAACACTATTCTTCCTCTGCTCACGCCAGTTTGCTCAACGGGGCGAACTCCCGCACGCAACTGGCTCCCCCTGCACCCTTTGCTTTCTATACCGCTCGCTCAACGCGAAGTTGTGTGAGTTGGGGAAGTAGTGCTTTAAAGGCTTGACCGCGATGGCTGACTTGCTGTTTGACTTCAGGAGGCATTTCAGCAAAAGTCATGTTGTGGCTTGGTACATAGAAAATTGGATCGTAGCCGAAGCCGCCGCTACCGCGAGGGGTAAAGAGGATTTCACCGCGACAAATTCCTTGCGTTTGCAGCGCAATTTCACCATTAGGACGCGCGATCGCGATCGCACAAACAAACTTTGCTTGGCGATTTGCTGCTTTTGCTAGTTCGTTTAAGACGCGTTGAATGCGGTCAGCGTCAGTTTGACCATACCGCGCAGAATACACGCCAGGAGCGCCATTAAGAGCATCGACGGCTAAACCCGAATCATCGGCGATCGCCCACTGACCAGTTGCTTTTGCTACCGTAGATGCTTTGAGACAAGCATTCTCAACAAAAGTACTCCCTGTCTCCTCAACTTCCAACGATTCTGGCTTGAGAATCAGTTCCCACCCCAAATCTTCAAGATAAGCTTGCATCTCGCGTAGCTTACCTGGATTACCTGTAGCAACTACGAGTAAGTTTGGCTGTTGACTAACAGATAACGCATTCATCAGTAGAGCCTCACAATCAAAGCTAGAACCCTAATATTAAAGTTGGAACTTGGGGTTCCATGGAAGCAGTGGACAGTACAAATCATTCTGCCCACTGCTTTGCCCAAGCCAAAGTCCGATGGACTTGTTGCATTGTGGGGGCTTCGCAGTATAGGCGTAAAACGGGTTCAGTACCACTAAAACGAATCATTAGCCAACTGTTATCGGCTAACCGGAATTTGTAGCCATCGATGCTGAGACAGTCTTGAACGCGTTCGCCCGCGATTTCGCTTAGAGATTGATTTTGGAGTTGCGCTAATAGCCGCGATCGCACTTCCATGCTAGCAAGTGGCAAATCAATGCGATCGTAGGCAGAAGTAAAATCAGTTTTTGCTTGCAGTTGACGATATAAATCGCTTAAATCTGTTTGCGATGTTGCAATCGCTTCGAGGACGTATAGTGCAGATAGTAAAGCATCGCGTTCGGGAATATGCGTTCCATAACCGATTCCGCCCGATTCCTCACCGCCTAGTAACACCTGAGTTTCTAACATCCGATCGGCAATGTATTTATAACCAATCGGTGTTTCATAAACGGATAGCTGGTGTAACGCAGCAACTTTGGGAATTAAATCAGAACCACTCACCGTTTTCACGATTTCGCCAGTCAAACCGCGCTCAACCGCTAAATGTTCGATGAGTATCGGAATTAAAACTTGCGAACTCAAAAAATTGCCTTGTCCATCGACCGCAGCAATGCGATCGGCATCGCCATCAAAGACTAATCCTACCGCTAAAGCTTCTACCGCGTTTCTTTGGTGCGATCGCATCAGGCGAAATAGGCGCGATAAGTAGCGCGGTAACGGTTCTGGCGCACCGCCACCAAAGAGAGGATCGCGATCACTATTAATTTCCTCTATGGGTACTCCCAAGATCTGCGACAACCCGCCAGAAGCAGCACCGTGCATTGCATCTGCAAATACACTCAGCTTTCCTTGCGTAATACAAGCGCGAATTTTTTCGATGTCTACTTTCGCGCGTAATGTTTCGCAGTAGTTTTGCCAAGGGTTAAAGTGCGATATTTTACCAGTTGTCTGGGTTGGTAATGGTTCACTCAGCAATGCTTCAATTTCTCGCGTAACTTCCGGCGGAACCGATCCACCAAAAGCACCTTTAACTTTTAATCCTAGATAGCTACCAGGATTGTGACTCGCTGTAATGACTAATGCGCCTAATGCATTATGCTGCTTTGCTGCTAAGCTAAACGCTGGGGTAGGAGCGTAAGTTTCTGATAGCAAGACATCAAAACCAGCTTCGGTGACGGCTTTTGCGGCTTTTTGCGCAAACACTTCTGCCATAAAGCGACGGTCATAACCAACAATAACCGTATTGCTACCTGTATCGCCATACGTTTGCGATAAGACTTTTGCAGCGATCGGCGCAACTAGCGAGAGATTATCAAAGGTAAACTCCTCACCAATAATTCCTCGCCAACCGTCTGTACCAAACTTGATTGCATTCCCAGCAACTGGCATCGAGTGTATCCTATTGTATTTGCACTATTTACTTGAATCGAATCTAACATTGAAAGTTTAGCATTAATGAAAATCACACCTTACTTTTGTTAGGTAATCTACTAGAGGTCACACGTCAGAGTAGGTAACTAGCTTGGCGACTAAAGTCGCAGCTTAAAAACTAAGCCCACCTGCGTCGTGGGCTAATGAAAAGTATGTTGTATAGAAATCTGTGAAGACAGGTTTTGTTTATGTAGCTGCGGTTTTAACCGTTCAGCTATTTATAATTGCGATTGAAAGAATAATACAACTCTGCCTACGATGCGCTGCCAAGTAGGACGCCTGTGCCACTGAGTTTGGTTAATCTGTTCGCTTCTTGCAAATCCTTTAAGAAAGAATTGCTCGATATTTTGCACGAGTTGCTCATCAGCAGAAGATATCTCAAGTTCGTCGTTGTGGAAGAAACTGCGCGGATCGAAATTTGCGCTTCCGCTACTCACCCAGTAATTATCTAAAAGTAAGGCTTTGGCGTGCATCATACTCGGTTGGTATTCGTAAATTTTCACGCCTGCTTTGAGTAAACTGCCGTAAAGTTGGCACGAGGCGTAGTAAACAAATTTTTTGTCACACTGACTACCATTTGTCAGAATGCGGACATCGATTCCATTATTTTTTGCACTGACAAGTTCTGTTTGCAAGTTTTCGTCGGGTATGAAGTAGGGGCTAGCAATCCACATTCGTTGTTTTGCAGCCGAGATACTCACTTGAAATAATGCTCTCACCGATGAGGCGCGATACGAAGGATCGTCACCAGCGGTGACTAAGACAATTGCATCATCGTTTGGTAGCGGATTAAAAATTTGAGGATCTAAATCAGCAGTACCGCGTACATAAGTCCAGTGCTGCATAAATATTCCTTCGAGGGCTGCGACGACTTCACCTTCCCAGCGCATCTCAAAATCGTACCAAGGACCTGTATCTTGAATATTATCGAGTCCATCCCAATAGTCAGAAATTCCTGCGCCGCCAATTAAGCCTACTTTACCGTCAATGAGGAGTAGTTTGCGGTGCGTACGCGCAAAGTAATCTACCGGAGCTTTCCAGTTAAAATCGTTGTAGAAATGAATATTAATTCCGGCGGCGCGTAATCGTTGCCAATAGCGTTGTGACAGTTTTTTTGCACCGTATTGATCGACAACAATTTCAACTTCAACACCCGCTTGCGCGCGTTCAATCAGTGCATCAGCTAAGTCATTGACGCGTCGCCCTGGAGTCATGAAAAAGGTTTCAAAATGAATCGCGTGCTGGGCGCTACGAATAGCCGCAAGTCTCGCTGCATTGATCGCTTCAGATTCTACCCAAAAACCTGTTAAGCGTCCGCTGGTTGTCACAGAGTTTGATAGGCTAGCAAGTGCTAAAGGAAAACGCGGATCGCGCGGCGCGGGAACGTTTTTGATTTTGTACTCGATGCGATCGCGAAACGTTCCTCGAAAGTACAAAATAAAAACAACGACACCTGCTATTACTGACGCTGCTACGCCTAACCAACGTAACGCTGTATAAAATTGGCTCATCTCTACATTTGTATTCCTCGCTAGCAGCGTTTGCAATTCACTAGAAGGAAAAATTCCTCAATGCTGCTACTAGTTACTGGTACAAATTAATACTATACCGTAGCAACACTGAGGAATATAAATATATAATGCAAGTTGTCAGATGCACTAACACTAGAACATGAACGCTAGTGTCATGGCGATCGCCTAAACGATTTGTGTTAAAAAGTTCAACTTCTGTTCGGTATCGAGCGATCGCAGTGAACTTAACAACTCAGACACTTGCGCCGAAGGGCTATAATCACTTGGTATTCCGACAACACCATGACCAAGCTTTTGGGCTAGCTGATACCAAAATGCTAACTTCGACTCGGTTTTCAGCGAACCATACTCGCTTGTTGGAACAGTATTTCCCCCAGAAACGAGTTCGGTTAATGCCTTGCTAGGATTAGGATCGAGCGTTGTTTCATTTTGATCATTGCGGCTTGCAGGTAAGAGATCGCGCAGCGCATCAACTTGTCTTTCTGGCGACAGTTCCTGAATTTTTGCAACTAACCCAGATACTTCTGATGCATTTCCTACTTCAGCGGGAACTGCGCTAGCCACATCTTGATATATTAAAGCCATCGCAGCTAGGCGATCGTCGATATCTAATTGTTTGAAAGCTTTTACAGATTGATTGATAACATCCATGTTCGCAGAAGTCATAGCACCCTCTTCAATTTCGATTATTGTCTTAGCTGACTTTCGAGAACAGGAAAAACAGATGACAACGCAGTTAGATAATGACCCAATTCCGATTGCAGGTATGAGATTGAGAATACGTTTACACTTGTGAAGTTAGAAAGCGAAAATACTCAACTTTCTAACTACTTCGCTATAACGTTTCTATTGCATTTCCGAGTTATCTAGAAATACTAGAATGACAAATTCAACTTCTCACTCAAAAAAAGCAAATTGCATCTATACTTCTGCTCCACCTGCGGGTTCTGCACCCATCGGTGAGACATAATCGCGTAAGGTTGTAATTTGTTGCTCGAATTCCAGTCCTTTTATTTGTTCTAGAACTTGTTTTGCTTCAGAAGAAAGCTCGTAGTTAGGAGGCATGGGGATAATTGTACCGCTATCCATTCCTTGCGCTAAGCGATACCAAACTAATAATTTAGTCGTATCGCTCATAGAGCCGTACATCCGCGTATATTCAGTATCAGCTTTGTTAATCAAATCGCGCTGAAACTGTAATTGTTCTTCTTGCGATTTTTCTTTAATTTGATTGAAAAGTCCTTCCGCAATATCAGGAGAAACAGTACTCGCTTGAGGTGCAGCAGGTGTAATCGAATCACCCATTTCTTTATAAATAAACCAGAACAAAGCCAGTTGTTCGTCTACACCTAAGCTTTGAAAAGCTTTGACGACTTGCGTAATCGTCTCATCGTTAGTTGTTGGCATAAATACCTCGACTCAAATTGCTCAAATAAACTACAGCTAGATTCTTTCGCTATAACATTAGTCAGTATGGTAAGAACATTGAAAGATACTCAGAATCATGACTCCGACTGTGGGTAATACACTGCATTGCCTCTCTGACCTCTGCTAGCAATCTAGAAAACTAACCTAAACGAACGGTATCAAAAGACGCGATTTCAATGAACCCCACTGAAGACAGATGTATATCAACTTTATGCTCAGCAAATTGAAGTATTAGATTAGGAGGAATTGAATGTGAACCGATGCTTAGAAGACAAGGTTGCGATCGTGACTGGAGCAGGTACGGGAATTGGTGAAGCGATCGCCCACAAATTTGCGAAAGAAGGTGCAAAAGTTGTTGTCAACGGCTTACCCGACGATCCGATCCAAGATGTTGTAGACGCAATTAAAAAATATGGTGGTGATGCAGTTCCCTACGCAGGTGATGTTTCGCAAGAATTTCATGCGCAAAACTGTGTCCAGACCGCAATCACTGCATACGGACAACTGGATATTCTGATTAATAACGCCGGAGTTTTTCTCGCAACGGCGGAAACGCAAGATTATCCAGTTGAAGTTTTTGATGACACGATGCGGATGAATATCCGTTCCGCATTTTTAATGACTAAGTATGCCCTACCACACTTGCAAAAGTCGCGTGGTAACATCGTCTCAGCTGGCTCAGAAGCAGGGTTTAATGGGATTGCGCAAAACACGCCGTATGGGGGTACAAAAGGCTGGATGCACTCTTTTATGAAGGGTGTTGCGGTTGAGCAAGCAAAGTACTGTATCCGCGCTAACTGCGTTTGTCCTGGGGCGATTGATACCGCGTGGACGCGCAAAGAAAAAGGTCCAATGGATAGCAAAATGGAGAAAATGCTAATTCAGGGTACGCCGATGGCGCGACGCGGTACACCGGAAGAAGTTGCGAATGTGTATGCCTTTATTGCTTCTTCGGAAGCTAGCTATGTTACGGGTGCGTTGTGGTTAGTTGACGGCGGCGTTACTGTAGCTAAAGGCGCTGTTGGTTCTGATACTCCAATGTGGTTTCGTTCGGAACCGCAAGGTGAATTACGCTTGGAACACGCACAAGAAGGATTAGATAATAAAGATACGCAAACAATTAAATAGCAATTCGCTTATCGGGTAGAGCATAATTTCTACCCGACTAAAATTCACTCCGCGTGTTCTTCATAGTCCTCGGAGGATTGCGGATCTAATTCCCAACGGCGATCGTCACGAATGTTCAACACTTCGGTGGTATGGACGTACTCTTCTTCTGCCATATCTATACCTACAGCAGCACCGATTTCATCGACAACGTTCTGATCGGGAGTTGCCGCGGTTCCGCCTACGGCTTCTTCGCCCGCAACATCAGCTTGATCCCACGCCGCATCTAAGTCACCGCCTGACAATTCTGGACTGACATCAGTGTAGTCACTCATACGCCGCCCTGCTGCTGTACCTGAATCAACTCCAGGTGGTGTATGTACTCCGGTACCGTACGATGGATTTGTGTCTTCTAAGTCTTCATCATTAATAAAATCTTTGTCTGGAGTTGCTTTATTTGCTTTTTCAGCCATAGCCTTATATCCTCATAAACTGCAAGAAAATTTGATAAAACTTGTTGCTAATCGTCTATATTTCCACCATAACCTTTTTGATTGCAAGGCAAGCTATTTCTTAGGGGATATCCCTTATGAGAGAAGAAATATATCCCTTTGGAGTGACGAGAAGCTAAGGGCAGGCTACATAACCTAGAAAAAGGAATTGATGTAAAGCTGCGTTGTTACAAATACAGCAATCTCAAACACACTAGCGTCAACCTACTTGCGATCGCCAATACTGTATGAGAAATGGCAGGTATATTGTTAAAGCATTTTCTCAATGCATCATTCAAATCAAGCAACAGTAGTCTTCCTTATCTGCGCACAAGTGTGTTTACAACGACGACAAGTTATCTACAGCAAAACAAATTGCACCAATTTATCAGTAACTTAGCAATCTCATTTGAATATTGAATCAACACACCACAATTTAGGAGGTAAAATGACAATTTCTAGCAATTCTCGAAATCGCAAAAAGGTCGCTATTCTCATTGAAAATGGCGTTGAAGATGTCGAATTTCAAATTCCATACAACGCTTTGAAGCAAGCAGGATTTGATGTCACAATTCTTGGCTCGCGGACGAATGAAACGTACAAAGGTAAGCAAGGAAAGCTCGCTAAAGAAGCCGACGGAACTACCACAGAAGCGATGGCTTCTGAATTTGATGCGGTAATTGTTCCTGGGGGTATGGCTCCGGATAGAATGCGCCGCAACCCAAATACTGTACGCTTTGTGCAAGAAGCAATGGAACAAGGCAAAATCGTTGCTGCGGTTTGTCATGGACCACAGGTTTTGATTGAAGGTGACTTACTCAAAGGTAAGACCGCAACCGGCTTTGTTGCAGTGCGTAAAGACATGATCAACGCGGGTGCAAATTATGTCGATGAGCCGTTAGTCGTTGATGGTAATTTAATTACTTCGCGTCAACCTGGAGATTTGCCAATTTTTACAACCGCGATTTTGAGCCGTTTAGGCTATGGCGGGAAAGAAGCTGCGCTTCCTGACGAATCTGATAGAAATGCAGAATGGTGGAAACTCGCTGATGCGTGGGGTGGTTCAACCAAAGGCGAAATTGTCCAAGCTTTAAATACAGCGTTGGCGGGTGAGCGTTATGCGCAAGAGGCGCTAGAGCAATATGCACAAAAAGAATCGGATAGCGAAGTGCGATCGCTCTTTCAACAAATGATGCAAAGTAAGTTGCAGCACATCCAAAAACTAGAAGCCCGTTTAGCCGCTTTGGGCGAAAAACCATCATTAACCGCAAATATTGCCGATAAATACGCTAAAGTCAAAGCTGCGCTTCGCGGTAGTGACGATATCTATCAAATGCGCTGTGCCTTGGGTGATTTGCAAACAGGTATCAACGATATTTCTACGTTGATGGTCAGTACAAGCGACCCTGTAACGACTGACCTATTACGCGATATTGCTCAAGATATGATGCAGCAAGAGCAACAGCTAGTCAAACTTTATCGCGCGCGCGTAGGTAGTGCAGTGAAACCAGGTAAACCGACAACTGGTCCTGCGATCGCTGCTCAGTAGTCTCAGTAGTAAGTAAGGAGAAAGGTTTTACTTTCTCCTTTTCTCAAATTTTTAATCTGAAAGTTTGTACATACAAGTCTCAATCTATTTAGTTGTTATGGAATTAACACCACAAGATAAATCAAGCGAACAATCGCCAGAATCTATCGAAGCAGGTGAAAAAGAACGCTGGGCGTCGTTGATTGGTGGCGGGGCGATGGTATTAATGGGCTTAAGACAGCGATCGCTACGCGGCGTGTTGATGGCAGTTGCAGGCGGTGGCTTACTATACCAAGGAGCAAAAAAACAAAGTACGCTCAAGCAAGCTCAAGAAGCGATCGGCTTGAATCAACCGATTAAAGTTGAAAAAACGGTAACGATTAATAAACCAGCAGTGGAACTGTATAACTATTGGCGCGATTTTGAAAGACTACCGACATTCATGAAGCATCTTGAATCGGTGACAGTACTCGACGAGAAGCGATCGCACTGGGTAGCCAAAGCTCCCCTTGATACTAAAGTCGAATGGGATGCCGAAATTATCCAAGAGCAAGAAAACGAATTAATCGCATGGGCTTCGACCGAAGACGCAGATATTGAAAATTCTGGTTTTGTTCGTTTCAAACCCGCCCCAGGGAATCGCGGTACGGAAGTTAAAGTCGTGATGGAATACAACCCACCAGGAGGGGCGATCGCATCAGCGCTTGCTAAACTTTTTGGCGAAGAACCCGATCAGCAAATTGGTGACGATTTGCGTCGCTTCAAGCAACTTATGGAAGCGGGAGAAATCGCGACAACCGAGGGTCAGCCTTCGGGTAGGGATTAAGAAGGAAGGGGTAAGGAGCGAGGGAAGCAGGAAATCGTGCATCTCGCTGCAAAAATTTAAAATCTAAAATCTTCAATTGAGATGAAAGCTGTCTGCTGGCAAAGTGCTAACAATGTGCGGGTGGATAATGTTCCAGATCCGAAAATACTCAACCCGCGCGATGCGATTGTAAAGATCACATCTACCGCAATTTGCGGTTCTGATCTCCATATATATGGTGGTTATATCCCCACAGTGCAAAAAGGTGACATTATCGGTCACGAGTTCATGGGGGAAGTGGTCGAAGTTGGTAAGGGTGTTCGCAATTTACAAGTAGGCGATCGCGTTGTTGTTCCTTCAACAATCGGTTGCGGTCGTTGCTACTACTGCGAACGCGATATGTGGTCGCTGTGCGATAACTCTAACCCCAACGGCTGGATGGAAGAAAAGCTATTCGGTAATATCACTTCAGCAATTTATGGTTACTCGCACCTCTTAGGCGGTTATGCTGGGGCGCAAGCTGAATACATCCGCGTACCGTTTGCAGATGTTGGCGTTTTGAAAGTTCCCAAAGAATTACCCGACGAAAAGCTACTCTTTATTTCTGATGCGATTCCTACAGGGTATATGGGTGCAGAGTTATGCGATATCCAACCTGGTGATACCGTAGCAGTTTGGGGTTGCGGTGCTGTCGGACAATTTGCGATGATCAGTGCCTATATGATGGGTGCAGAACGCGTAATTGCGATTGACCGCTTTCCGGAACGCTTGGAAATGGCAAGAAAATACGCCAAAGCCGAAACGATTAATTACGAAGAAATCGATCCAGGCGAAGCCCTTAAAGAAATGACCGGCGGACGCGGACCAGATTGTTGTATCGATGCGGTTGGGTTAGAAGCCCACGGTGTAGGTATCGAAGACTTCTACGACCAAACCAAGCAAAAACTCAAGTTAGAAACTGACCGCCCACACGTCTTACGCCAAATGATGGTAGCGTGTCGTAAAGGTGGTACGCTCTCGATTATGGGTGTCTATGGTGGATTTGTAGACAAAATGCCCTTTGGTGCAGCGTTCAACAAAGGCTTGACGTTTAGGATGGGACAAATGCATGGACAGAAATATATGCGTTTGTTGTTGCAACTCATATTAGATGGCAAACTCGATCCGTCGTTTATCGTCACGCATGAGTTACCCCTAGACCAAGCACCTCACGCATACGAGATTTTCCAGCAAAAGCAAGATAATTGCATCAAAGTTGTGCTCAAACCGTAAAACGGAGAGAAATTAAGGGTAATAAACCAAAAACTTACCTATTACCGATTACCTATTCCCAATTACCAAATCAAAATCAAGATGAAAGCTGTTTGCTGGTATGGCGCTAACGATGTGCGGGTCGAGACAGTGCCAGATCCCAAAATTCTCAATCCCCGCGATGCGATTATTAAAATTACATCAACCGCAATTTGTGGGTCAGATTTACATATCTACGATGGCTACATTCCCACGATGCAAAAAGGTGACATCCTCGGTCACGAATTTATGGGAGAAGTTGTCGATATTGGTAGCGCGGTCAAAAATGTAAAAATCGGTGATCGCGTCGTTGTTCCTTTCACAATTTCCTGTGGTAACTGCTTTTTCTGTCAGCGCGATTTGTGGTCTTTGTGCGACAACTCTAACCCCAACGCTTGGATGACCGAAGTGCAAATGGGCTATTCGCCAGCAGGTTTATTTGGCTATTCGCACTTGTTTGGCGGCTACGCTGGCGGTCAAGCCGAATACGCGCGCGTTCCTTTTGCTGATGTGGGTTTGTTGAAAGTTCCTGATGGTCTAACTGACGATCAAGTATTATTCCTAACTGATATTTTCCCCACAGGTTACATGGCGGCGGAGAATTGTCATATTAAACCTGGCGATATCGTCGCCGTTTGGGGCTGTGGACCTGTCGGACAGTTTGCGATTAAAAGTGCTTATATGTTAGGTGCAGAACGTGTCATCGCGATTGATCGCATTCCTGAACGCCTACAAATGGCAAAAGAAATCTGTAAAGCCGAAGTCATTAACTACGAAGAAATCGACCCAGGTGAAGCCCTCAAAGAAATGACTGGTGGTCGCGGTCCTGATGCTTGTCTCGATGCTGTAGGTATGGAAGCGCACGGAACCGGACCAATGGCGCTTTACGACCAGGTTAAGCAAGCGGTACGTTTAGAAACTGATCGCCCAACCGCACTACGGCAAGTAATATTATCGTGTAGCAAAGGCGGTCACGTCTCACTCGCTGGTGTTTATGGTGGTTTCCTCGATAAAATCCCAATGGGTGCAGCGATGAACAAAGGTTTGACTTTCAAGATGGGACAAACCCACGTCCACCGTTATTTGAAACCTTTGTTAGAACGAATTCAAAACGGTGAAATTGACCCTTCGTTTGTGATCACGCATCGACTGAAATTAGAAGATGCACCCCACGGATACGAGATTTTCAAGCACAAAAAAGACAATTGCATCAAAGTTGTACTCAAGCCATAACACGGGAGAAAAGCTAACATGAGTGATACTACAGTTATCAAAGTTAGTTCAAGTCACTCGCCCCACGGCGAAATGGGTCAAAAATATCTTGCTTCGGGTAAAACCGTTTCCATGCGGCTTTGGGAAAACGAGCAACCAGGCGAACCAAAACCAGAAGCAGCGCGTGAGTATGAAACTGTTGGTTATGTCATTCAAGGACGGGCTGAATTACACCTTGAAGGTCAAAAACTGTTGCTGGAACCAGGCGATTCTTGGGTTGTCCCTAAAGGTGCTTCTCACACATACAATATCCTTGAATCTTTTACCGCCGTTGAAGCCACTAGTCCACCTGCCCAAGTACATGGGCGCGATGAATCTTAAAGCTGTAACAATATTTGAAGGATTTGTTGAGCCGTTGCTACAAAAGTAGCGGCTTTTTTTATAAGTACTTAAATGAAAGTCATATCGTGTTGGTTAGACAATTTAGCTTTACATAGCAATCCTATTTGAGTTGTAAGATTTTTTTGAAACGTAGACGCGCAGCGGCTTACCGAAGGCTACCTCTCCAGACGCAGAGAGCGCAGAGGAAAGAGATAAGGAGAGGTTTTCACAAATGATTTAGGACTGCTATATTTATTGATTTAACTTTCTCATAATATTTATTAACTAATTCTTAATTTTTTGGCTACCTATACTTTAATAGTTATTAATAAAAGATTCTGAAAGTCTCTTGAACTGGAAATTAATGGATAAAAGCTGAAAATTTTATATACCTTTTTCAGATTTAACAAGAGTCTAGTTGCTCAAATACTCAGCAATTAGCGAAATATATTTTCATTCAGTATTCTAGGTTACTTCACTATTTAAAAACTGTAGTTATACCTATATAAATTGGATATTATTTGTCTTTCCAATGGCTGATGTAATAAAGCTTTTTAAATAGATACTTAAAGATAGTACAAAGATATCAATTGTCTAGATTAGATGCCGCACCTAGAGGCATCTTTATTGATGTCTTATGTGGCTACCAAAAATTTTATTAGGGAGAATTAGATGTTTCTTCATCAAAAGCGGTTACAATACTTCACTCCACCAGATAAGCCAGACCCCTTATTTGCAAAAAAGATGCAAGAACTCGTGGGCGGTGCTTTTGGCGAAATGACAGTGATGATGCAGTACTTGTTTCAAGGCTGGAACTGCCGAGGACCTGCGAAGTACCGCGATATGCTACTCGATATTGGAACTGAGGAAATCGGTCATGTCGAGATGGTAGCGACAATGATCGCATATCTCCTAGATAAAGCACCACTGAAAGTTCAAGAAGAAGGCGCTAAAGACGGCATTGTGGGTGCGGTGATGGGCGGCAATAATGTCCGAGACGAAATTATGGCAGCCGCGATGAACCCCCAGCATGGAATTGTATCCGGCTTAGGTGCAATGCCAGCAGATAGCGTTGGTTTTCCTTGGAATGGTCGGTTTATTATTGCGAGTGGTAACTTACTCGCAGACTTCCGCTCTAACCTCCACGCTGGACGTTGCTGAATAAGTAATGATTTAAGCAGCAAGAGGAATAGTTTTGAATTTCAAGTAGTGCAGTAGCAGACGAACAGAGAGTTCGAGCATTTGGACGGATTTGGAGTAGCACAATGTCTTACGATGTAATCGAGCTAGATAATTTCGCAGTCGGCCGTTTTCATTTTCAACCCGCGTCATGTACGTCTGACTAACTAAATGAGCAGCTGAATTGATGAAACTGCGATAGACCTTATATCCATCGGTGACATACCAAAAACTCTCCCACTTCTGCACCTGCTGCCACAATACCTCAAAGGTTTCGGCACTTCGGTCTCCAATTACCCAAGCTAATATACCTGGTTGCCAATGATTGACTGCACTCCATAGTCAGTATTTGTTCTGTTTACTGCCGACGAAAGTTTGCAATTCGTCTAATTCCGTAATTTCAGGAATTTCCTCTACCTGTGGGGCATTAGGTAAGATGGTAGCAGTTTCTCGAATCCAATGCATTACTGTAGTGTGGTGAATTTCCGTTACCCGTTCGATCTGTCTTAACCCCATCCCATTCAAGTACATTTTTAAGCACAGTTGCTTCACCGCATCTGGATATTTCCAACCCCTGTAAGATTCCAAAAACTGGCGACCACAGGTCTTACACCGATAACACTGCGAACCTCGACGATGACCGTTTTTCTGTACAGATCTGCTGTTGCAATTTGGACAATTCATACTTCCATTTTACAATATTTATCATTCGATATTCAGCAACGTCCCACGCTGAGTCTCAAGGTTTGATGCAGGCTGTACGGTTGTATGAGATGACCGACGACCCAGGCGTGAAAGATACTCTCAGCTTCATGATCGCCCGCGACACGATGCACCAAAACCAATGGTTAGCAGCGATCGAAGATCTACAAAGTGAAGGACTAGAGGGACCAATCGCTCCCAGTGTCGCGTATGAATATGGCAAAAATGAGTATGCCTATCAGTTCTGGAATCACTCAGAAGGTACGCAAAGCGCTGAAGGACGTTGGGCTAAAGGTCCTGCACCCGATGGAAAAGGTGAATTTGAGTACGTCGCAAATCCGCAACCAATGGGACCCGAACCAGAACCACCACAACCCGATCCCCGTCTACACGGCACAAGTAAAACTAGCCAAGTTCCTGGTACAGCGGGTCAAGCCTAATTAATACTTGCTGCACAGAAGTGCCATAACTATTGCAATCACAGAAGGGAGGTGAGGAAAAACGCTCTTGTCTCCCTTTTTCTAATTGATAGCAGTGTACTAGTTGAATAAACTAGACAATTGCTATAGGTTCATTGCTGGGCAATTTTACGAATTTGATATGACTCTTCCCAGAGTTTTTCCACACCTTCCGTCGCGATTCCTTTGACGTAGTTGATTTTTATTTCTTCTAAAAGATCGATGACGAGCGATTGAAGTTCTTGAACATTTTGTTGTTTTTGCAGTTCTACTTGCAAAGCTTGAATAAAGTTTTCTACTAATTGATTTGATAGTTGCAACACAACGGGATCTTGCAAAAAAGTACTCATTGTGCTGTATGCACTGTGAGAGATATCTGTAGCGAGTTTTTCAGTTAATTGATCAGGTAAGCGCCGCATTCCTGGCACATTTTGAATTTGACGATAT
The DNA here is from genome assembly GCF_001904655.1 of Chroogloeocystis siderophila 5.2 s.c.1. Classification (NCBI taxonomy): domain Bacteria; kingdom Bacillati; phylum Cyanobacteriota; class Cyanophyceae; order Chroococcidiopsidales; family Chroococcidiopsidaceae; genus Chroogloeocystis; species Chroogloeocystis siderophila. The sequence goes on from NZ_MRCC01000013.1 coordinate 137,086, forward strand.
AAAGGAGATTGATTGAGACTATTGACAACCATGTGCTGTACTAAAGCTTCAATGTCAGGCTGCATTTTGGGTAGCACTTGATGAATGCTCAAATCGAGCAAACGCGTTGCGATCGCCTGTACTTCATTCGTATTATTAATATTGATATAAGGACGGCGTGAATTAGGATTTAATACCCAATTTGCGACATCTCCTCGCTTTAAAGCGTCTTGGGCTTGATCGATGATCCGAATTCCTACAATTTCGGTGATTTCTTCAGCAAAATTTATGACAACATCATGATTAATCTGCTCGCGCAGTGGTTCTAAATCAACGAGTTCAGACTGATACAAACGAACGGTTAAAGGAATAATTCTTAGCCACCGCCAAAACGGTAGTAGAAGTAGAAGATCGAACCAACGTCGGAGCATCGCTTGTAACCAGTTTAAATCTGGATATTTGCGACTAATCGCCAAAGTTCGGACAATAAATTCACAACTAAACAAAATAACAAACGGTAAATCGATTAGCCAAAATTTATCGACAAATTTTCCATTGGTGCTAATATCACGATAATAGTTAGTTTCCATTAATGGTCGTAGTTGGGTATTAAAAAAGCTCATCTCCTGCTGTAGATTTTCCTGGGATAAATGTTGTGTACTCCAAAACAAATCAAAAGCTCGATGCGCAGATTCTTGATTCATTCGAGCGCGAATTTGATTTTTAATCTTAGCTAGAGATCCCGACTTATTTGCCTCAGCAAAGGGATTGTCTTCAATCATCTCATTGCTCAAAAACCGCAATTCTTGCAGTAAGCTTTCGGTTTCCTGTGATTGCAAGCCAGTTTGCTCCGCTTTTTGTTTTAGTGCATTTACCTGCGCAAGATAACGTTCAGTTTCTCGATGTGGTTCGATACCTTTAAAAAAATCGTATCGTTGGGTAAAGCTAGGAACTGTGTGAAAGTAAAAATCTCGCCAGGGTATATAGCTATAGTCAAAGAGGACTAAACAAAAGTTAACTACCGCCACGATCGCAAAAAATCTTTCGATTCCTCGACGGCGACGGTTTGGCTTGTTTGGAGAAGTTGTTTGTTGCGCAAAGGACATAGTTATTTAAACTAAGGTATACAATTAAAGTGAGATAAAGCATTGCCAGACTTGGAAATTAACATAGTAGGGTAAGTCATGCTCATCTAGCTTAAGCTTGATAGTACTGGGTACTTTACTGCCTTAAGGAATTGTTGGAGCTATTCGATCAGCAATGGTGACAGTTGTTGTATGCATTAATCTAGGACTGACGCTAGTTCTTTTGCTTGTTGCTTGGTTGATATGGCGACTCCGGCTCAAATTGGCGCAGGTAGCAGATGTTTTGATTGTGTACGAACGGGTAACGCATGCAGCTTTGCAGCAAACACCAGAAGCGATCGCTGTAGGTAGAATGGCGATACGTCAAACGCGGCGGGGAGATATTCCAGCAGAGTTAAAACTGCTACGAATTCAGCAAGTCTTAAATCTCTTGGCGGTTGGGTTACAAATTGCACAGCAAACTGTATTGCTGCGTCAGACAAGATTTTTCCGAAAAGCTTTGGCAAAATACACTTATAAGTAAGCCTTAAGTCAAACGTTAACGTCTAATATGGGTTAACCTGGGTTCTTGGAGCACGATACAGCAATAGTCGCGCAAGCCGAGCAAACTTACATAAAATGAGTGTAAGGAGATAAATCAGGATATGTCTAACAACCGTTCTGGGTTTTTTATTGGCGGTATGTTGTTGGGGGCTGCTATTGGCACGCTTACAGGCTTGCTAATGGCACCGCGCACGGGACGAGAAACACGCACGTTGCTGAAAAAATCTGCTGATGCTCTACCAGAATTAGCAGAAGATTTATCAACAAGTGTCCAAATCCAAGCAGATCGCTTATCAGAAACAGCACTCCGTAATTGGGATGATACGCTGGAGCGATTGCGAGAAGCTTTGGCAGCAGGAATTGAAGCAAGCCAACAAGAACGCCAAATCTCTGCTCGTCAGACTAAACTCGAAACTTCCTCGGATCAACCGCCACTTTTAGACCGCTTATAATCCCCAAGTGACTCGTGATTGACCCTTTATTCTGGCTTGGACTGTCGATTTTATTAGTAGCGGTGAGTTTAACCGCAGTGTTGGTGGCAGCCTTGCCAGCATTACAAGAGTTAGCGCGGGCGGCGCGCAGTGCCGAAAAGTTGTTTGATACCCTACGCCGCGATTTACCACCCACACTCGAAGCGATTCGCTTAACAGGGCTAGAAATTAGCGATCTAACCGATGGTGTCAGCCAGGGTGTGCAAAGCGCGACGAATGTTGCAAAACAAGTCGATCAAAGTCTTGATAACGTGGTAAAACAAGCCCAGAAAGTGGAAGTAGGTACGCGCAGCGTGTTTACTGGGGTGAAAGTGGCTTGGAGGACTTTTACGCGTGGTTCGCGTCGCAGCGGCGATCGCCTCTCAGGAGGACAGCGATCGCGACAAATCCGTAGCACCACTAACCTACCTTACTCAGAAGAACTATTAGAAGAAAACGCTGCATTACTTGAACAATATCGCAATTACACAACAAATTTAGAATCAAATCAAGTACGCTACGATGCATCAGATTGGCAGGATGACAGCGATGATGTCGAAACGGTAGATTGAAGGGGTCACAGAGCAAAGGTCAGCCAGTATATAAGGTTTCACATTTCTTAAACGGCACTGTGTGAAATTAACACATTTTCTATTGTCGATCCCTGACCCCTCCTAGATCGCTGGAGAAATCATCAAAATGCTCAAAAAAGACCAGCCATTAACAACTTACCCAAAACAAAATTACAACGGCGTGTTCACGCTGATTATTATCAATTTAGTTGTGTTTGTTGCTGATCGCGTTTTAGGTATTCCTTTTATCCAAAATCTCTACCTCAATCACGCCTCTCCAGCTTGGTATCAGTTTTTCACTTCGATGTTCTGTCATGCCAACTGGGCACACATATCAGGAAATCTGTTTTTTCTTTACATTTTCGGCAGGATTGTGGAAGAAGAAGAAGGCATTGTTGGAGTCGTCAGTTCCTACATTATTTGTGGATTAGGCGGCAGTCTTATGAGTTATTTCTTCCACGGTGGTGCGGTTTACTCGCTAGGTGCTTCAGGAGCCGTTTTTGGTTTATTTGCCGTCAGTGTTCTCATCAAACTTTCCTGGCATTGGCGAAAAATCCTAGAAGTTCTCATCCTCGGTCAATTTGTCATTGAGCGCGTAGTCTTTGAATTACGGCAAACCGGCATTCAAGATGGCGTTGACCATATTGCACATCTTGGCGGCGCTTTAGTCGGTGTAGCACTTATTTTATTCTTAATGCGACTGCAACCAGGTGAAGGGGTGAGGGGTGAGGAGTGAGGGGTGAGGGGTGAGGAGCTAGTGAAAGAGAAGTTTATATCATAATACCCTTCCCCTGCTCCCCTTCTGGGCAAAACCTGAGATTCTCCTGACGGGGGATTGAGTTTATTCACAGTCGTCGGCTAAATTAGAGTAAAGTTACAAAATGTAAAGAAGTATCATCTTTTTTTGACTCTTTACAATAAAACCATTTGGTTTGTGTCCAAATTTGAGATTTATATAGAATTGTCCATGCAGTATTCTATTTGGCGACGATTACTGGTAAGTGTATTTGCATTCTTTTTAGCTGGCGCGGTTTGGTTGGTACCTTCTTCTGTAGCACTCGCGTATAACAATCCTGAATTGCTTCCCGATCAGCCGACACCAATTATAGACTTAGCAAAATCGCTCACGAGTGTTCAAGAAGAGCGGCTAGCGCAAGACCTTGAAGAATTTGAAGCAGAGACTGGGTGGAAACTCCGTGTTTTAACACAGTACGATCGCACACCAGGCGCAGCGGTCAAAGATTTTTGGAATTTAGATGAAAAAAGTATTTTAGTTGTTGCCGATTCGCGTGGGGGAAACATTCTCAACTTTAATGTTGGTGATGCAGTTTACCAGCTACTACCTCGGACGTTTTGGGTAGAATTGCAAACGCGCTTTGGTAATTTGTACTTTGTCCGCGAAGAAGGAGAAGATCAAGCAATTATTCAATCGATCGAGTCTGTGGAAACGTGTTTACGCCAAGGTGGTTGTCGTGTGGTTCCTGGATTACCGCGCGAACAGTGGATTTTGACACTGATTACCTCGGTGATTGGTGGAGTAGTTTGTGGCTTTGCAGCGCAACCTCGACGCCCTGGACAGATATTTGCTTGGCAATGGGCTTTAATTTTTTCACCGCTATGGGGAATTCTGTTTATTGCCTTTGGTATTGGTCCAGTCGTCACGCGGACTTCCGAGTGGCTACCTTTGGTACGTAATATTGCTGGTTTTTTGATTGGTGCTTTGGTAGCTTATTTGTCTCCGGTACTCAACCGTTCTTCGGCTTCAGAAACTTAAGTGGTTTGAGTTTACCATTCCTCGACATCTTGCGGGTAGGAAGCGCGGGGTCTACGGCGCGGGGCAAAACGCGATCGCGGTTCCCGACTGTCGCGCAAACGGCGACTCATATCGATAAAGACATTCTTTTGTAAGTACGGATAGTCACTTACCCAAAGATTACGACTCGGAATGTAAATATCTGTAACTTTAGCGATGCTACTCAAATCTGGTCGATTAGAAAGCACGACCATTTCCGCGATTTGATTCGGGACAATATCTTGGTGGCTGCGGCGAAGGGGAACTTGGATTTGAGTTGTAAATCCGGTTTCGTCGCCGACTTCTACATTAATGCGCCGTTCGCGGTTTTCGACGATTACCAAGTCGCCCTTATTATTAACCGTTTCCTCGGTACCAATCAATTCCTCCGTGATGTAGACATCTAATACGCGTCCGCGCAGAAAACCACTGTAAGGATATTTACGGTATTCGGTATTACGCAAACTTGCCCATAAGACAGGTCCCCATAGCCAATAAAGTCCGGCGATCGCACCTACCGGAAACAGAATTATGCCAAATCTTTCACCGATGATGAGTCGCACAATCCAAATCGCAACAACGCTGACGACTGAAATCAGCAGTCGCTTCAAGAAATCAGGAAACTTGCCCCAAGCATATTTGTACTGATCGCTAGTTGCAATGCGAGGAATCAATTGTTCAAATTTTTGGCGTGTGAGGGGAACTAACATGAGGGGTCAGGGGTCAGGGGTCAGGGGTCAGGGGTCAGGGACTTAAGTCCATTGTTCTCCCATAATTACAATAGCTTTTCTAAGCCATACACTAGGGATTTGAGTTGCGTGACTTTACGAATGGCAAGAAGGACTCCAGGCATATAACAAGCGCGATCGCTCGTATCGTGGCGTAAAGTATAAATTTGTCCTGGTGCGCCAAAAATCACTTCTTGGTGGGCGATAAGTCCTGGAAGACGTACACTATGAATTCTAATTCCTTCATCAGCGACACTGCCTCTTGCTCCTGGTAGCTTTTCGGTTTCTTCTACGCTTGGCGGGTTGTAGGTTTTGCCCATTTCTGCGAGCATCTGCGCGGTTTGAATCGCGGTTCCACTAGGGGCATCTGCTTTTTGGTTGTGATGTAGTTCGATAATTTCTACATGGTCAAAGTATTGCGATGCTCTGACTGCGGCTTCTTGCAGTAATACCATGCCAATCGAGAAATTCGGAATCAGTAAACAGCCGGTACTTGCTTTATCTGCGAATTCGGCTAAGTCTTGAATTTGTTCGATACTCAGCCCTGTTGTTCCCACAACCGGACGAATACCATAAGCGATCGCCGCGCGAATATTGTCATACACGCTACTCGGATGCGTAAAATCTACCATCACCCCCAATTGCCTTTCTTGCGTTGCCAGGGCTAGCGTCGGCTCTAATTGGTCGGTAATCGGTACTTCTAGTGGTTCGCTTAATCCCGCAACTTCTCCTGCATCTTTGCCATTGTATTCAGGGTTGCGGTCTACTGCACCCAGTAACGTCATGTCGCTTGCTTGCGAGACGGCTTTAACGACTTCACGACCCATTTTGCCAGCAGCACCATTCACGACTACTGGAATCGGAGCTTGATTTACCATGCGCTCAATTTGGACTCATCAACCGCATTTTAGATCAATCAAGGCAATGCAAGCCGTTTTTAAGTTGTGAACTTTCAGCATTATCAATAAAAAGCTGACTTTCCTATTTAAGTTAATGTAAATCTATTTGTATAACCGCTATGATTAGTAATGTATTTATAGATTTTTCTGTAGCTTGTAAAATTCACTTCTTTTAACAAACTTTAACAAATACAGGGGGCACAAAGGGAAGAAAAAAGGGATTTTTGCTAATAATTTAAACTTGCTACAGTAATACTAAAATACCAATGAAGTTCTCTTCTTACCTCTTTTTTGTGTTTCCTGTGTCTTTGTGGTAGCTTACGGCAAGCCTCGACGTGTCTAAGTTTTAAAAAAGACAAATGAACTCTAACTTGCACGTTTTTAAACAGTGCGAATTATGTGATAGAGCCGTAGAGCATTTAACCGTGCATCACTTAATTCCTCGACAGAAAAAAGGTCATCATGAACCAAAAATTAATATATGTACCGCGTGTCACAAACAGATTCATACTTTATTTGATAACACGCGTTTAGCACAAGAGTTAAATTCGCTAGAAAAGCTAAAAATGAACCACAAATGAGCAGGTTTTTGGCTTGGGTACGCAAGCAAGATCCCAATAGACGTGTTAAGAGTGCGCGCACGCGGAAATAGACGCACAATCAAACTACCATCCCCAGGTTCCAGGACTGCCTTTGAATGGTCCTACAATATCCTTGGTAATCCAACCTCCATAGAAGTTTCCTGGTTGGGGTTGTACTTGTTCGCCGTTAACGTAACAAGCATCCATTAAGTGTGGATAGAAAGCTACATAGTCTTTAATTTCAGCAAAAGTAGGAGTAGGGTCGGAATAAAACCACGCTGCGTTTGGAACTTGCTTGTCTCCTACCGCAACAGTGTAATATCCTGCAATTCCTTTCCACTCACAAAAGCTAGATTGTGGAGTACGGATGAGGTACTCCATTTTGATATCACTTGGCGGAATGTAATAAACCGGTGGATGACTTGTTTCTAGTACTCGTTTGGCGTGATGGGTATCGGCGATCGCAATTTCATTAAAAATTACTTGAATATGCTTGTCGGTATCCTCTAAACGCGGCGGTCGGGGATAATCCCATACTGATTCTTGTCCAGGTCCTGGCTGAATGCGATCGCGATTAACCATGTTTAGCTCTTGAGCATTTAGCAATTAGCTCTACTTTAGCAGCTAAAACCTGCTAGGATTAAGTCTTCCAGAATTACTTGGTTGTGATCGTGTATTACTGCGGGCGGGAACGCCACCGCTGAGGCGAGAAGCATTACCTCCATCAGCGCGATCAAGGAAAGGTCTTAAGTCGATGCTGCGCGTACGTCGATTGTTACCACCAACAACTGAACGTCCTAAGTTAAATAGTCGATCGAGTTCGTTTCCACGATTAGTATAAGTGTAGACGCCTGTTGTCTGTTGACCGCTATCGGCGATCGTCAAGTTTTCAAAGACGCGATCACGCGTTAAGATGGGGTCTTGTCCAGGAGGTACGGTAAAGACAATGCGACACGAGGGAACTCGTTGCGTAACAACGCAGACTGTATTGTAATTATTTTCTACGCCTGTTGTCAGTTCTAATAAACCATCAGGACGATAAGACTCTAAGCGACGGCTAATTTCTTCACAACGCCGTTGTTCGCTCCAACCGCCACCTAATGCTGTGGGAGTAGCCCAGGGGAAGAAGCGGTTCGGTTGACTTTCCGGCTGATACATGACGGTATACTGACCATTATTCAATTGACACGTAAACCGCGTAGCTGTTGTTACACTAGGAACTGTTGAACCATTCGGCGGTGTGGTTCCTGGAACGGGTGGTAGTGGCTCAGTATCAACAACAACAGGTGGTACTGTAGGATTCACCTGCGCTATCCAGTTATGATGCGGCGCAGCCATAACGCTATTACCCAGTAATGCGGTTGCTACCCCGACAGACAAACCAATACCTCGCCAAGCAAATTGCAATTGTGGTGACATAAGCGACTCCTCGATGTATAGCAGGGATCAGAGGTCAGGGATGAAACAGGGACAATGGCTGTGAGAGATTTTAGAGTGTGACCACTGCATAAAAAAAGGTGTTAGTAACTCGCCTTCTCCGACCTCCGACCCCTATTTACTTATCGTTGATGCTTTTTCCGTTCAGATTGTTTCGCTTGTAGCAATTTTTCTACCCTTTGTTTGATTTGGTTGTGGCGGGTGACTCCTTCATAAGCGTAGCGGTTGTAACCATAACGTTGAATGATTGATTCAAGATAGCGAATGCGATCGCTTGTGGCTGGGTGCGAAGATAGCCAGGTAAAGGGCGTCCCTGTTTCTTCTTTTTGAAGTGTCACCATCAAGTTACGTAAGCCATCCGCAGCGTAGCCTGTTGACGCTAAAAGTCGCGTACCTAAAACATCAGCTTGCTGTTCCATTTCACGGCTGTAATTGAGGGACACTAAATTCGCAACAGTACCGCCATAGGGGAAAAATTGCGTGACATTCGCAACAAGATTCCCTTCAGCGACTAACTGAAAACCATGCGACAAAACAGTATGGGCTAATTCATGCGCTAGTAAACCTGCTAATTCTGCCTCGGATTGAGCACTGGTAATCGCTCCAGCATTGATAAATACTTTACCGCCTGGCAACGCGAAAGCGTTTAAATCTTTATCTAAAACTACATAAAATTCGTATTTAAAATCATTACGTCCAGCCACTTGCGCGAGTCTTTGTCCAATTTCATTCACATAATCAACAACTGCTTTATCGGTGACTATTTCTAGCTGTTCTCGCGCTTGATTCGCGACAGATTCCCCAACCGCTGATTCGCCGCGTAGTAGCATTGCAGTAGTTTGTACTGCCGAGAAAGGGCCTAAAAGATTACCTGTAAGCGCGTAGCCTAAAGCACCAGTCAGAATATTAGCTATTGTATTGCCGGTTAACTCTCTCCGCAAGTGCTTTTGATATCGTTCTAGGTGAGAATCCGCGATTTCGATAAATTCGTTTGCGTGTTCTGCGTTTGAACTTCTAAGTAAAGCAAATTGGCGCGCAGCTAGCGATGCTTCCATCCATTGTTTGGATTGGGCAAGTGCGGTAACTTTGGCTTTGACTAAATCGGGTTGATCGGGATATAGCGTGACGGCGCGTTCTAAGACAGCGATCGCTTCTTTATTATGGTCAAATTTTTGTAATGCTTCAGCCAATCGCAGATGACCAGGAATAAACTCCGGATATTGCTCGACTAATAACCGCAGCGGTACCATCATTCGGGAAGCAACTTTGTGTTGAAAAGCAGCTTCAGCTTCGCGCCAATAAACTTTACCTGCGGGAGGAAGTTGCGCAGGATCAACAATGGCGGGTGGACGTTGCACAACATCGGTTGAAGCTGTCGTAAATGGCGTTTTGACTTCGCGATAGAGTTTTTCGGCTGCGGCGAATTGTCCTCCTAAATACAATCGATCAGCTTCACTAATTTTTTGCTGACGCGCAATTTCTTCTGGACTCAGTTTTGCTGCGGCATTAAGTTTATCTACAATTTCTTGTGTAGATGCTGGTGGTTTGCTCTGGCTTGTTGCATTAACTTCGGGGTGAATCGATTCTCCCACAACAGGTACAACGATCGCACTAGGACTAGCGTCTTTTACAGGTTCAGCTAAAACAATTGACGTTCCAGTAGAAAATAGAACCGCGTTCAAGCTGAGCAACAGTGACTTCCAGATCGGTTTCATAAGCGGAAAGCTCAATTGCTGGTTGAGTTTATTCTCAGTTTAGGCACTTATCTCGCGATAAAACACAAAGTTTAGCAAATAAAATCACGATTATCGACTCTGCTTGCCGGCGAGTTGTGAGTTGCCAGTCATTACCTTCATTCTCACTCACTAACTCGTTTTGCTTTAATTATTAGTATCAATTTAATCAACTACTCAATTGTGTTAAACAATAACTTAAAGATTGATGTTTATTGCGTCTTTTCTTAATCAATGTATATCGATGATTTAGCGCTATAAAGCATAGGTTCATCTCGAAGGTTTTGTAAAGTATTTAATATACATTTTTGTAGAAAAATGTGAAATAATATAAGTTATTGGCTAAATATTTCTGTAAATTTCAAGTAATAACTAGATGACTTTTTTGAAGATATTATCTACAAACTTTGCTTAGCCTAATCGGCGCGAATATATTTCAAAAACTTATGAAAAATAAAAGTTTTTCTAATATCAAAAAAGAAGAAATCTTTAAGATATAATACCGAGGTCTAGTGATTTGATCTTATTGAAGTACTTTTCTGCTTTTTCGAGTTTATTGAATTTGTCTTTTTTACCACAGTAAAGTTCTGCATCTTTGCGTTGCAGAATATGTATAAAAAGTTTCTTGGCATTGAGGAAATTTCTGATCTATATGTGCAAAAAATTGAATCAGCATGACAATAGGCTGTTTGCGGCTTTGCCAAGTGAAGACTATCAGCGTCTTGCGCCCCATCTAGAAGTTGTTTCACTGCCTTTTCAAAGGGTGTTGCACAATGCAGGGGAGGTGATTTTGGATGTCTACTTTCCCACAACCGCGATGATTTCCGCCGTCTCGATTATGCAAGACGGTTCAATTATCGAAGTGGGGATAGTTGCTAAAGAAGGTATGGTGGGTATTCCTGTTTGCTGGGGCGATGATACCGCAGTTCACCAAACCGTGGTGCAGATTCCTGGTGATGCGTTGAAAATGAAAGCAGAAATCTTGAAGGAGGAGTTTTACCGAGGTGGTGCATTACAAAAACTCCTGCTGCGTTATACGCAAGCCCTGTACACGCAAGCGGGACAATCTGCGGCTTGCAATCGGTTGCATACATTGGAGGAAAGGCTTTCGCGCTGGTTACTCACAGTCAGCGATCGCGTCGAATCAGAAGAATTAGCATTAACGCAAGAATTTATAGCTCAAATGCTCGGAACGCGCCGTAGTGGTGTTACGGTAGCTGCAAGTACGCTGAGTCGAGCGGGAATGATTCGCTACAGTCGTGGCAAAATCAATATTACCGACCGCAAAGCGCTCGAATTAACCGCATGTGAGTGTTATCAGGTAATCAAGGGAGAATATCAGCGACTGCTTGGTTCTAAGAATGGCTAGCTTGCTCAAGCTATTTTATACGAGTTTTCTTATATGTTCGGAACCGTACAGATAAACTCTGACTCCTTTGCGTATCCTGATTAAGATACAAATTTTAGTTAAGTTAGTCGTTGTACGCAAAGTGTACCTCAATCAACATAGGTTTTGCAGTTCGTCTTCTGGACAAGAAGAGATTGGCATGAATGACTCCACAAACAACAACGATGATGCTCACCAAAAGGCTATTGAACAACTTTGGGGAGATAGTTTGAGAAAACTAACACCAAAACAGCGTCAATTAGTCATCGAGATTCTCAAGAACATGAAAAAAAAGAGACCATCACGCTGTCTTCTCAAGGTAAATATTTCAATATAAATAAAAGTTTAACAATTTATTGTATCAAATTTTGCAGATCGAGGTTCGAGCAATTGTTTTCTCAAAGGCAATGAGGAGAGAATTTAGTTAAGTGTAAACGCTTCTAAATTAAGTAATTGTGATAAAATAACTGTAAAATCAATACACTATCTAAGTGATTTATTCTAAGTGCAAGCTATTCTTGCAAAATTGCGTTCAATAGCAGTTCTGTGCTAAAGCGGACAACATCGGTGCAAGGGAGATTTGTATCAGTTTGAACTTGCGCGATCGCAGACTCGGCAGCAGATTGATCTAAATGTGCGGTATTGAGTGCGATTCCCGCAACTTTCACGGGTGCAAACGCACCAGCAGCAGTAGCAACGCTTTCGTAGAGTTTGACAACTTCGGATAAGGGTGGAATCGGTACGTGGGGATGGTTGCGGATGTGCGCTTGTTCGGCACGATGCACTAAAATTAAGTGTGTTGGTTGCGTGCCACGAAGGAGGGGTAACGTTGCCGTTGAACCAGGATGCAATAGCGAACCTTGTCCTTCGATAAAGAGAATGTCGTTATCTGCACCGTAGCGTAAAACGAGTTGTTCGACAGCACCCGCCGCAAAATCGACGCGTACTGCATCTAAGGGAATACCATCACCAGAAATCATAATGCCTGCTTGTCCTGTGGCAAGGAACTGAGAACGCAATCCTTGTTTTTTCGCAGCGGCGTTGAGTTCCAAACTTGCAGACATTTTGCCGACAGCCATATCTGTTCCCACGGTTAACACACGGCGACACGAGAGCGATCGCGCTTTACCACTACCGATGGTTAAATTGGGGGGTTCTTGACGCACATCCCAGATTGTTTGTCCTTTTTGCAGATGTGATCGCAACTCTGGAATTGTGGCAAGTGGAGTGTGCAATCCGTTGACTATGGATAATCCGGCGGTGACGGCGCATTTGATTTCCTGCAACCATGCTTGCGGTAAGACGCCGCCAGAGGGTGCAATACCAATTGCCAGGACATTTGGGGTATAATTTAATGCATCAGCTACTGATGCAACGATCGGGATATCAATTGCGATACCGGTTAATTTAGATAAGGATTCTCCGGCACAATCTTTGTCGATGACAGCAACGATAGGAGATTGACTGTAGCGCAGAAGTGCTAACCCTGTTTTTCCGTTACCATTTCCGCGAATTCCTTCATGTAGCAGAATTGCGATTCGTTGATTCTCTTCAAGCTGCACTGCGTTCTACTCCTAATCCTGGTTTATGATTGGGGATAACCCGCCCTTTATTGAGTATTGCACCGCTAAACGGATCGTCGATTAAATTCATATGGCTATCTAAATCTAAATAATCTGCTAGAGGTGCAAGTTGCGCGGCTGCGGTATTGGCTAGCGCACTATCAGAATAGCAACCAAACATGACTTGTAATCCATAAGCGCGCGCGGTATGTACCATGCGAATTGCTTCGGTTAAGCCTCCAGCTTTCATCAGTTTGATGTTTATGCCATCAACGCAACGTGCAAGTTGCGGAATATCAGCGCTAGTATGACAGCTTTCATCTACAAAAATAGGCAACGGCGATCGCTTTTTTAGTTCTGCTAGTTGTTCTTCTGCACCTTGTGCTAAAGGTTGTTCGATATACTTAACACCCGCATCGGCTAACCAATTGCACATTTCTACTGCATCTTCGAGATTCCACCCACCATTTGCGTCTACAAAGATATCTTGTGTCGTTGCGGCTTCTTTTACTGCTAAGAACATAGCGCGATCAGCGGTGATACCTATGGGATTACCTAGTTTAATTTTAATAACGCGCACGTCGGCAAACTGTAGCCAATCGCGCACTCGCGTTTGTGCGCCTGCGGGGGAATTAATTCCAATTGTGACAGAGGTAGGAACAATGCGCGAGCAATTTAATCCCCAAATTTGCCACAAGGGTAAGCCTACGCACTTACCAAACCAGTCGTGTAACGCCATATCTACTGCTGCTTTTGCTGCTGACGGGAGTTGAGTGTTATGCAGTAGAGTTTCAATTTGCTGGCGCTGCCACGGGGTATAGGCTTCTAATTGGGGAATGATTTGCTGTAATGCTTGTTGGAGAGTTTCTGTGGATTGTCGAGAGTTTGCTAGTGAAAATGGCGATGCTTCTCCCCAGCCAACGATGCGATCATGTTCTAGCTTAATCCACAAGTTTGTTGTTTGGGCTGTTGTTCCTCGACTAATGGTTAAGGGAAAGCGTTTGTTTACGGTGAAGGTTTCAAGTTCGATTCGCATGGAGTAGAGATTGTTTTTTTTATAAACTACATAGGCGTAGCCTTCCCATAGGGTAGGACACAAAGAACACAAAGGTAAGAATTGGAAAGCATTTAGTCTTAGTGTATATGTTACAGTTCTGATTGTTATTTTAAATTTTGGTATTTTATGGATTTAAAAGAATGGAAAATTTTGAGTTCTAGGATGGTTATTGATAATCAATGGTGTAAAGTCCGTCAAGATGAAATTGAGTTACCGAATGGAAAGATTATTGATGACTATTTTATTAATATTCGACTTGATGTCGCTTTGATTTTACCCATCACTAGCAATCAAGAAATTATATTTGTGCGTCAATATCGACATGGTGCAGGTGAAATCTTACTAGAACTTCCTGCAGGAACATTTGATACTCAGCTAGAAGATCCTCAAGTTGCAGCCTTACGCGAATTAAAAGAAGAAACTGGATATATAGCCAAAACAACAATACCACTCGGAATTCTCTACGACAATCCGGTAAAAGACTCGAACAAAATTTATTTATTTCTAGCACAAGATGCTACAAAAGCTGGTCAACAAGAATTAGATCCTACAGAAGAAATAGAAGTCATCCTCATTCCAGTCTCAAAAGTTATGGAAAAAATAGCAATTGGAGAAATCAATGTAGCTGGAACTGTATCTGCTATCTTTATGGGCTTAAACTATCTAAATAACTTACACCTAACCCACAAAATTTGAATGTTTCTCCTCTGCTTCCCCTACCGCTGCCACTGCTGCAAAATATAACCATAAAAACTCGACTTATCAACTTTATCCATTGCCCAAACTTTGCGCCCGCCAGGTGTGATTTTTGTTCGTCCCTGACTTATACCACTTGTCACAATTTCGGTTTCCCATTCGCGTAATTCATAAAACTCTGGATGCGCGAGATAGGCAGTTGCTAAGACATCCCAAAAATAATAATCTTGAGGAATCACCAAGGCGTAACATTGCCCTACTAAATCAGATAGCGGATAGTGACGTTGTTTGCCCATTTGATAGACAATTTCTGATGTCACGGGAACCGTATTCGTTAAATCTAACGGACACATGATAATTTCAATTTGAGTTTGCCAGACTCGCGCTGCTGAAATTGGGTCCCAATATACATTCCACTCCGCCGAACCATCTTGTCCAGCTTCTAAGCTTTTTTCCACATTGCCAGCAACATTCAACGCCCCTCCCATCCAGACAATTTTGGCAATTTTCGCCTCGATTTCTGGCGCGGTATCTAAGGCAACAGCAACTGTTGTGAGTGGACCTGTTACCATCAGTGTTACAGGTTCAGGTGCATCTAGTAACACGCGTACCATAAATTCTTGTCCGGTTTCAGCAACTAAAGGTGTTTTAATTTCGCTTTGATTAAGAATCGGGAGATGATCGACAATGAATGAATCGCGGCGATAAAGTCTGGGGAAAGGATTGATACCGCGTACAGTACTTTCAGCTACTACAATGTCTTCACGCCCCATCAAATCTAGAATCTTGCGCGTCGCGCTAACAGCCGGTTGTGCGTAACAATCCGCCGGAGTCACGACAACGCCTAAAGGTTGTATCCGATCCATCGTCATCAGCAGCATTGTTGCGAGATAATCATCAACACCACCATCGTGATCCATGAGTACGAGTTGTTTGGACATAGTTAGGGAGATTTTATGGATGAATTTATGACGGCGGCGATCGCCGAAGCAAAACAAGGACAAGATGAAGGTGGTATTCCCATCGGTTCGGTACTAGTCAAAGACGGAAAAGTTCTCGGTAAAGGACATAATAAACGCGTTCAAGACGGCGATCCAGTGACTCATGCAGAAATCGATTGTCTACGCAATGCTGGCAGAATTGGTAGTTATCGAGGTACAACGCTGTATTCTACTTTAATGCCTTGCTATCTTTGTGCGGGTGCGGTTGTTCAATTTGGAATCAAGCGAGTTATTGTCGGCGAATCTGAAACTTTTTCTGGGGCTAGAGAATTTATGGAATCTCACGGAGTTGAAGTGATTGACTTAAATTTAGATGAATGCAAAAATATGATGCAAAGATTCATTCACATTAATCCTCAATTATGGAATGAGGATATTGGAAAATAGCAATCAGGACAAGGACTAATTGATCAAGTATTCAAGAAATATTCCTTATTCTCCGTAGGAACCACCCGTAACTTTGCCGCGAAAGACTACATATTGATATAAGTTATAAAATAACATGACAGGAATGAGAAAACCAATGAATATAATCATAATTACGAGTGAACTTGGGTCAGCCGCTGCCTCGTAAATTGTAATTTTAGTAGGAATAATATAAGGAAATACTACTAAAGCTAGCCCAATAAATGTGAGTACAAAAAGTAAAATTGTCCATCCAAAGGGAGCGCGCTCTTCTTTACGATTTAGGCTTTGTAATAATTGCCAAATTAACCACACTCCTAATAAAGGAATTATAGCAAAAACATAAACTAACGGTTGCTGAAACAGACGACTTCTCGCGCTTACGTAAAATATTGGTGTAGTAATTGTAATGAGAATTGCACCAATCAATGTTGTCCAAGCGGCAATCTTTGCAGTTTTGTAGTGGGTTTCTTGTAGTTCTCCTTCAGTTTTCCAAACAAGATACGTCGAACCAATTAAGACGTATCCTTGAATGAGTGTTAACGCGACTAATACCGATTGCCAGCTGAACCAATCCCAGGTACTACCAATAAAGTGTCCTGACTCATCAACTTGAATGCCTTTTAATACACTACCAAGTGCAAAACCTTGACTAAGTGCGGCGACAAAACTACCCGCACCAAAGGCAATATTCCAAAAAAACTTACGCGTTGCTAACTCGCGAAATTCAAACGCTACGGCGCGAAAAATAAATCCAAACACCATCGTGATAATTGGAATATAAAGCGCGTTGAGAATTGTTCCGTAAGCAAGAGGAAATGCACCAAATAAGCCGCCACCCATTAGTACTAACCAAGTTTCATTAGCATCCCAAATATTACTTAAACTAGTCATTAATAGCCCTCGGCGTTCCTCATCTGAAGAGGTAAGCGATAGAATACCAACTCCCAAATCAAATCCGTCTAGCATGACATAGAGGAAGAGAAATAAAGCTAAAATTGCAAACCACACCTGAGGTAAAAAATACTCTAGTGTTTCCATAAGATTAAGTTTAGGTAAGTGTTGATATTTTCTTGTAAAGAATAATAATGGGCAATCGGTAGTATGAAGCAATTACCAATTACCTCTTATCGTTTACCAATCAATTATTGTTCGGCTTCGACAGGACGTTCGTCGGGAACGAATCTACCAGGCTTTGTATCGACCGCTGGTTTGGTAATTTCTAACTCAGGTAATGGTAATTCTAAGTTTGGTCCTCTGCGGATAATCCGACTACCGAAGTACAAAGCAGCAATAAATAACATTGTGTAGACAGTGGCAAAGCTGATCAGTGAGACTAAGACATTGCTCGCCGGAAGATGAGACGCAGCATCGACAGTACGGATTTGGTTATACAATGTCCACGGTTGGCGACCTACACAGCGCACGATCCAACCAGATTCTACCGCAATGTATCCCAATGGTGCCGCGAAAATCCAACCGAGCATCAACCACCGTTGTTGGCTAATGTTTTCTGGTGATAGCTTACCGCGTAGCCACTGCACAGTGCTGAGTAGCATCAAGCCAGCAAAGAAAAACCCGATCGCAATCATCGTCCGGAAGGCATAGTAGATTAAACCAACTAAATGCGGACGATCTTCGGGTTTCCACTCGCTTAAGCCGCGTACAGGTTCAGAAAGATTTTTCTTGAATTCGAGAATGTAGCCTAATGCATTGGGAACCGTAATTTCCCAGTCGTTTCTTTCGGCTTTGTCGTTGGGAAGTGCAATTAAACTCCAATCGGCGGGTTGTCCTGCGGGTGTGGTTTGCCACTGGGCTTCCATCGCAGCGAGTTTTGAGGGTTGGTAGTGGTAAACTTGTTCGCCACTTAAATGTCCAATATAAATTTGTAATGGAGCAACAGCGATCGCAGCTGCTAAAACAATTTTCAATGACTTGGAAAAGAATGCGCTTTGACGATTTTTGAGAATGTACCACGCACTAATTCCCCCAATGACAAATAAGGAAGTCTCTAGCGTGGCAAAAAACATATGCAACACGCTGTTTACCATAAACGGATTGAGGATCGCTTGAAAGTAATCGTGGACAATGAATTTACCATCGACCATTTCTCCACCTGCGGGCGTTTGCATCCAAGAATTTGCTGTCAAAATCCATAGCGTCGATAAGTTTGCACCAACAGCAACAAGAATTGTCGACAGCAGGTGAACAATAGGATTGACGCGCTCCCAGCCGAAGAGCATAATACCTAAAAATGCCGCCTCTAGCATAAATGCCCAGGAAGCTTCAAATCCAATAACGCTCCCGAAAAAATTACCAACGGCTTCAGAAAAAGGTGCCCAGTTCGTGCCAAACTGAAATTCCATCGGAATGCCAGTGGCTACCCCAATGCCAAAATTGAGTACGTAAAACTTTGACCAAAAGCGTGCGTGATAATAGTAGTCAGCATTGCGCGTTTTAAGCCATAAGCCCTCGACAATCACTAGATATATTCCCATACCTGTTGTGAGTACAGGCCACAGCATATGGAATATTGCAGTAAGGGCAAATTGCATTCGTGACAGCGCTACAGTATTAGATAACAACTCCATATGCATTCCCTGATTTTCAATTAATTGGGTTTAGAATGATTATTGTTAACCTAGCTTGAAATAGCTTCTAGACATAATATATTAAGACTATTAGTCAAGAACGCAATTCACTTAAAATTTTGAAATAATTCTCAATATCGCTGGGGCAAAGGGTAGAGAATAGTTACAATTTAAGCCTGGGCATTTCAGACTGGAGAATTTGAAGTATTGATCTTCAATTAAGGCATAGTGAAGGTCTTAGCCATTGTTTATCGCTGTTTTAAGTGCGTTTTAAAACTCAAGTAAACTCACAATTTCTTTCAAAGGAAGCGTATGAGTCAAAGTGAAGATAGAATCATCGTCCAAACCGTAAATTTAACAGCATATGATAAAGAATTTCTTCATCTTTCTGGCGCGATTCAGCCGCATGGTATACTTTTTGCACTCAAAGAACCTCAGTTAGAAATTATTCAGGTTAGTAATAATACATTTGAATTGCTTGGTTTTCATCCTCAAGCATTACTCAATCAAAGCTTAAAAGACTTATTAACTCCTACAGAATTGCTTTTTATCGAAGGATGCTTAGTCAAAGATTTTGAAAGCGTTAATCCAATCAAGCTTTCAATCGACATGAGTAATAATATTAAAAATTTTGATGGTATCCTGCATCGCTGCAATGGCGTACTTATTCTAGAATTAGAACCTAAGCTAACACAAGAGGATAGAAATTTCATTAGGTTTTATCATTTGGTAAAGGGTGCGATCGCTAAGCTGCAAAATGCGCCAACGATGTCGGGAATGTGTCAAGATATCACGCAAGAGGTACAAAATCTAACAGGCTTTGACCGCGTGATGATTTATCAGTTTGATGGTAAACAAGCGGGCAAAGTTATTGCTGAAGAAAAACGCGAAGATTTAAATTCTTATTTAGGTTTACACTATCCTGCTTCAGATATTCCTGACCAAGCCAAAAAACTTTATACACGCAATCGGCTGCGGTTGATTCCTGATATAAATTCGCAGCCAAAAGAATTAGTTCCCGCGCAGAATCCAATCACAAATGAACCACTTGATTTAAGCTACGCGGTGTTAAGAAGTGTTTCTCCATGCCATTTAGAATACCTCAGAAACATGGGCGTTACCGCTTCGATGTCAATTTCATTAAATAAAGATAAAAAATTATGGGGATTGATTGCTTGTCATCACTATTCTCCTAAGTATGTCTCGTATGAAGTTCGGACGGCGTGTGAGTTTTTAGGACAAGTCATGTCTTTAGAATTAGCAGCTAAAGAAGAAAATGAAAATCTAGACTACAAAATCAAATTAAAATCAATTCAAGCCCAATTTATTGAAGCAATGCCCTTAACAGAAAACTTCATGGATGGTTTAGTTAAGGATAAAGATAATTTACTTCAATTAGTTGCTGCACAAGGCGTCGCAATTTGTGCGAATGGCGATTTATCGATTGCAGGGGAAACGCCTAGTAAAAGTGATATTTATAATTTGATTGAATGGGTTGAAGCGAAGATTGATAATGACATTTTTTACACAGATTGTTTACCTAGGCTTTATCC
Organism: Chroogloeocystis siderophila 5.2 s.c.1; assembly: GCF_001904655.1. NCBI lineage: Bacteria > Bacillati > Cyanobacteriota > Cyanophyceae > Chroococcidiopsidales > Chroococcidiopsidaceae > Chroogloeocystis > Chroogloeocystis siderophila. The sequence continues at coordinate 157,157 of NZ_MRCC01000013.1, forward strand.
GACAGCCGAGAAATTCAAAGACGTTGCGAGTGGTTTGATTGTCTTATCAATTTCGCAGACTCAGAAAAATTACGTTTTGTGGTTTCGCCCTGAAGTCATTCAAACAGTTAACTGGGGTGGCGACCCATATAGTAGTGTTGAGTTATCACCACGTAAATCGTTTGAACTTTGGCAAGAAACCGTGCGATCGCAGTCGTTACCGTGGAAACAATGCGAGATTGATGCCATCATAGAATTGCGGAGTGCGATCGTCGGAATTGTTTTACGTAAAGCGGATGAACTCGCACGAATTAATATCGAATTAGCACGCAGTAACAGCGAACTCGATGCATTTGCTTATATTGCTTCGCACGATCTAAAAGAACCACTGCGGGGAATTCATAACTACTCAAACTTTTTGATTGAAGATTACGCGGATGTTCTTCAAGCCGAAGGAGTCTCGAAACTTCAAACCCTCGTGCGTTTAACGCAGCGCATGGAAGACTTAATAAATTCACTCCTTCATTTTTCGCGCTTAGGGCGCGTGGAATTGACGCTACAAAAGACAGATTTAAATGAATTAGTCAACAGTGTTATTGATATTCTTAATATTAGCTTAAAAGAAACTGAGGTTGATATCCGCCTTCCTCGACCTTTGCCATCAGTTTACTGCGATCCAGTTCAGATAAGTGAAGTGTTTAGTAATTTAATTAGTAATGCTATCAAATATAATAACAAGCCTAACAAATTAGTAGAAGTTGGCTTTTTAGATACTGCGTTGAACAAGCCAGAATATATAGTTTTTTACGTAAAAGATAACGGAATTGGAATTAAAGAGAAACATTTCGATGCAATTTTTCGGATTTTTAAACGCTTACATCCACTGAATAAATACGGAGGTGGTACAGGTGCAGGGTTAACGATCGCCAAAAAGATTGTCGAACGTCATAACGGCGAAATTTGGGTAAAATCAGCCTACGGAGAAGGAAGTACTTTTTATTTTACATTGCCAAGTGTGAGGGTGAGTCAATGACAGGATCAACTCAACCACTACTCTTAATTGAAGATAGTGATGAAGATTTTGCAGCGTTTGAACGAATTCTCCGCAAAGCATCAATTACAAACACTATCTATCGGTGTGTTGATGGAGATGAGGCTTTAGATTTCCTCCATCATAAAGGGCAATATAGTAACTCAAAAGCACCACGCCCAGGAATTATTCTTCTTGATCTTAACTTGCCAGGAACCGATGGTAGAGAAGTTTTAGAACAAATTAAGCAAGATAACGAACTCAAGATGATTCCGGTTGTAGTGTTTACCACTTCTTCTAATCCAAAAGATATCGAAGTCTGTTATCGCTATGGAGTTAACGGTTATATCATTAAACCAATTGATGTCAAAAAATTGATGCGAACTATCCAAGTTTTAATCGATTACTGGTTTGAAGCAGTCATTCTTCCTAACTCAGTAAGAGGATAATTATGGTACAAAGACGGACAATTGTAATTATTGATGATTGTCAAGAAGATCGAGATACCTATCGCCGTTATTTACTCAAAGATGAGACGTACAAATATGATATTTTTGGCGAAGAGTATGGCGAAGATGGCTTAGAATTGTGCAACTCAGTTCAACCAGATGTCATTTTATTAGATTTCTTGCTACCAGATATTAATGGGTTGGAATTCTTGAGTCAGCTGCAGTTGCAAACAGGTAAAACCAACCTACCTGTGATTATGCTCACAGGTCAAGGCAATGAAGTGATCGCCGTCCAAGCAATGAAAAGCGGTGCGTCTGACTACTTAGTTAAAGGAGAAACAACCGCAGAAAGCCTGCGAATCGCAATTCATAACGCGATTAAACGCACCCATCTGCAAAACTTACTTGCCCAAAGCGAACAGCGATTTCAGACTTCTGTCGAAACAATGCTCGATTGTTTTGGAATTTGCAATAGCATTCGCAACGATAATGGTGAAATTATAGACTTTACAATCGAATATGTCAATGCTGCCGCTTGCGCGTTTAATTCAATGAGCGCCGCCGAACAAATTGGCGCTTCATTACTGAGATTACCGCTATTTTCCCAAGCTGGGCTATTTGACGAGATGTGCCAAGTCGTGGAAACCGGCAAACCGCTGGCAAAAGAAGTTCTCGTGTATGCAGATGACGATCGACCGCAGATTCATAAAGCCTTAGATATCCGCGTGACGCAATTAGGTGACGGTTTTGCGATCGCCTGGCGCGATATTACAGATCGCAAATGCTTAGAAGAAGAACGCGCGCAATTACTACTGCAAGAACAACTCGCACGTAGTGCAGCTGAAGCCGCCAACCACTCAAAAGATGTCTTTCTCGCCATGGTTTCACACGAGTTGCGTAACCCCTTAACTGCTATCTTGATGTATGCGCAGCTACTGCAAGCGCAAAAGTTAAAAGCAGATCAAATTTCTCGCGCTTACGAAACAATTGAACGCAACGTCAGGTTACAAAAACAACTGATCGATGATCTACTCGATGTATCGCGCATTGTCTCTGGTAAGCTGCACTTAACTATGCAATGCGTTGATTTGGTTGTTATACTGCAAGCTGCAATCGATGCTGTGCATCCGCTAGCCGCAGCAAAAGCGATTCAGCTAGAACTTGCCATTGCACCACATCAAAATCAACACGATGTCACAACTCCCTCAGTACTGTTCTACGGTGACGCGACGCGCTTACAGCAAGTATTCTGGAACTTACTATCAAATGCAATTAAGTTTACACCAAATCAAGGGCGCGTTCAAACCAAGTTAGAGTATGGTGATCGCGCGATTCAAATTACCGTCAGCGATACTGGGCAAGGAATTAGCCCTGATTTTTTACCACACGTCTTTGAGCGATTTCGTCAAGCTGATACAACACGCCAAGGTGGATTAGGTTTAGGACTAGCGATCGTCGATCATATTGTGCAACTTCATGGTGGCTTCGTCAAGGTCGAGAGTCCAGGCGTTGATCAAGGCGCAACCTTTACAATCGAATTCCCAAAAACAAACACTCCTCAAACTCAAACCACATCAGATTGTCTATCCGTAATTTAAGAGCGATTAGCAATTAACACTCATTTTTAATTACCACTTTTCTAAACCAACGCTGGAGATTTCTGCGTCCGCACTTGTTTCACAACCATGCGCAAATTTCCCGAAGGCGCAACCGTCAACCCTCGACGAGTCGGCTTAATTGGTGTTTTCGTTGCGAGTTGCAAATCGTATTGCGTCAAAATTGTTGCCAAGACTAATTTCATCTCAAACTGTGCAAACGCGAGTCCAATACAACGACGATTTCCACCACCAAACGGTAAATATTCATAGGGTGAAAACTGTCTTTCAAGAAAACGTTCGGGTTTGAAACGCTTCGGGTCGGGATAGAGATCTTCGCGGTGATGCGTTAAATAAACTGAGGGAAGTAACAGCGTACCAGGTTCAAAGTGATAGCCCATAATTTCGATTGGCGATCGCACAACGCGCGGAAATGTATTAATCGCAATCGGATAAATTCGCAAAGTTTCGCAGCAAACCGCATTTAAATACAGTAGCCGTACAACTGCGCTAGGATGGGCATTCGGTGGAAGTGTATCGAGTTCTTGCAATAACTTCTCTCGGACTTCGGGTAAGTTGTCAATCCAGTACAACGCCCACGATAAAGCTGAAGCCGTCGTTTCATGTCCAGCAAAAAGTAATGTCACCAGTTCATCACGCAGTTCGCGATCAGTCATTGGTTGACCATTTTCGTCGCGTGCTTGTAAGAGTAAACTAAGGATGTCATCGCTGTGAACATCCGCTGCTCGACGGGCAGTAATTTCAGCATAAATTAATTGGTCGATTTGCGATCGCAAGTTCAAAAAACGTCCCCAGGGACTCCATACCCCCCAATCTTTCTGTAGCGAGGGAAAAAATAGCAGCATCGAACTCATCGGAGAACTTACCGCGTCTAATAGCCGCGTCAAAAGTTTTCTCAGTTCCTCAAAGCGATCACCTTGATGTAAGCCAAACACAGCACTCAAAATCACGCGCAAGGAAATTTCTTGCATTGATGCACGGACGTTGAAGGGTTTCCCAACTTCCCAACGGCTAATGACTTGTTGCGTTATATCGCGAATAATCTCGCCATACGCTTTTAAGCGATCGCCGTGAAAGGGTGGCATTAATAGCTTGCGCTGGCGTTGATGCGCAACTCCATCGAGTAAAATTAATGAGTGATCTCCTAGCAGTGGTAATAATATACGGTTTGCACCACTACTATCAAACGTTCCCGCAGGCGCGCTAAAAATTTGCTGGAGGGCTTCAGGGTTGCTGATGTAAACGACGAGTGGTGTTACGTTCTTGGCAACTACGTAAACGTCACCGTACTGCTGATAGCGTTTTTCAAGTATTGCTAGCGGATTAAAAATCCACCGCAGCATATTGATTCTACGCTGTATGAATGATGGGCTGGGACCATCGAGAATCTGGTTATCCATAACTTAGAGCAGAAAAAGAGAAAATAGAGAATGTATTCAAGGTTTCTATTTTGTGGCTGGTGGATTGCCTACTCTACCGTTGAGTTCGCGAATTTCGGCGTTGAGTTCGCGTTGGCGTTGAATTAAAGCTTCAAAATCAGCGCGTGTTGCTAGGTTTTCGCGGTTAGGCAGCAGTTGATTTACGCGGTCTAGGCAAGCGTTTAATCCCGCTGCAAATTCGTAGCGCGTCACCGGGCGATCACCTCGGAACGTTCCATCCGGATACCCTGAAAGGCAACCAGGTTGCGCGTTATTACTTGGGACTTGGGTGTTTGGCGTTTGTGCTAACGCGCTTGATGTATAAAGGCTTGCTGCAATCAAAGGTGTCGTGATCGCACTTTGTATTAGGGTTTTTAAGAGCTTGGACATTTTAATATTCCGATTTCGATATGTTGGGTAATGGTTTCGAGCCTTTTTACCCGTTATCTACCTATCTCTTATTTTGCAACGTCCTCTACTACCACTATTTATCTCAACGTTGAAATGCTTAAGAATGTTTCCGTTGTGATTAGGAAGTATTACTTATTTGAGTTGAAGAGTATTCCTGCTATGATGTTTATCATAGTAACAATTTATAGTAAAAAATACTTTATACCTAAACTTTGGGTTTGGCAAGCACTTTTTACTACTTTTATCGTAATCCTTTTGCTTTGCCATAAGTGATAGGTGATTTAATAAAGTCATCTTCTTGAAAACGACTGAAGCGAAAGAGATTTAACTTATCAATTCTAGAGCGATCGCCGAGAATAAATTGACTCATCAATTCACCAATAATCGGGCTGAGTTTGTAACCGTGACCGCTAAAACCGACCGCACAGTATAAGCCTGGAATGCAAGCGAGGTGGTCGATAATCGGTTGATAATCGGGTGTAACGCCCCAGATTCCCGAGTACTTCGCAACAACTTTGCCTTTTTCAAGAATTGGATAGCGTTGAATCAGTTTGTGGTGTAATTCTTCAGTAATTTGCGGATAAATTTGTCCGTGAAAATCATCAGCATCTTGTAACATAAATTGTGGATGATGTTTAGGGTCAGAATTGCCAATTCGCGTATAAGGTTGCTGCGGATCTGAGCGTGAATAGGAAAGATTGACCAAATCAGACACAACAGGATGATTTTGCAAAAATTCTACTGGTCTTTGAACAACAACAACGTGTTCCACAACCGGATGAACAGGAAATTCTAACCCCAAATTTTGCGTGAATTTTCTTGCCCACGGACCAACACAATCAATAACGGTACGCGTAGCGATCGCCCCTTGAACAGTCACAACACTTTGAACTTTGCCTGCTGCATCCAACTCGATATCTTTAACAGGCGTATGCGTGAGAACTTCTACCCCCAAATCTGCGGCGCGTTGAGCAAACGCCAAAGTTGTTTGTGGTGGACTACCATAACCCGAATGTGGTTCATACGCTACAGCAGCGACATCGTTAAGGTTGAGGTGAGGAATTTGTGCTTGCACTTGCTGTAAATCCATCAAATCAACCTTGATATTCATTGATTGATGCATTTGCACAACAGTGTTAAGCGTGGCGACATCCGATTCTCCGACTAACACGAAGTAACCGCAAGGATTAAACCCACTGTCGTAACCACCATAGAGTTCTTTAAAATTGTGAAAGCGTTGTTGAGACAGATAGGCTAGTTCGGCTAAAACAGGGTGTGTATAGTGCGTACGAACAATCCCGATACCCTTACCCGATGCACCATTCGCGAGTTCTTTTTGTTCTAGCAGTACTACCTTACCCGCGTGATTTTGTGCCAAGTACAACGCAACTGATGCACCAATACACCCTCCACCAACTACAACAATATCTGCTGTCTCAGCCATTCAGAATTCTCCTAATGAAAGTCTAGAGGTGATGGGTGATGAATACCTGACATTAATTCAAGGAGCTTATTATAACAAGTATACTGGAATTGATCTAGAGCCATAGCAAAAGCGATACATGACACAATTAAAGAAAGGCTCTCAAATATTTTCAATGACATCGATAGTAGCAGTTAATTCCAACCTTCCCTTGCATTTAGCAATTTCAGAAAAGCTACGCGACCAAATTTTGAGTGATGAATACGCACCAGGAGAGCAACTACCGAGCGAACATCAGTTGATGTTGCAATTTAATGTGAGTCGAATTACTGTGCGCCGCGCGATCGCCAATTTAGCCAATCAAGGGTTAGTGATTTCGCATCGCGGCAAAGGAGTTTTCGTTAAAGATCGCAAGAAGGTGACGCGATCGCTATCAAATCCGTTGATCTTCTTTGATGAAGACATGGCGCGTCAAGGTTCTACCGCTAGCATTCACAGCCTCAGTTTTGATACCGTTGTGCCTTCGCCCAAGGTGTGTAAGCAGTTACAGCTAGAGGAGGGTACGCCACAAGTTTACTGCCAGAAAAAGGTCATCCTCACTGATCAAAATCCTGTTGCAGTAGACATTACCTACATTCCGTTTGAGTTGGGAAAGACATTTGCAACCGAACTACAATCAAGCTTAATTTACCCGACACTTGATAGCAATGGTGTAGCGATCGAACGCGTGGCAACAATCATTGAATGCACCCATGCGACGCACGAAGTCAGCGAATACTTAGACATACCTCTAGGTGCGCCGTTGCTTGTCAATCGCTACGTGGCTTATACAACAGGAGACAAACCAGTTATTTGCGGCGAGACGCTTTCACGCGCTGATACTTTGTGCTACTCGGTGACGTTGACAAAGCAGGATACTACTGTTCAGCGTGCTTAGGAAACTCCAGAGAATTGGTAATTTTAGAAACAGATTGACTTATCTATTCTTGTTATAACAAGATAAAATTTACCTAGCTATAGCAATCGTAGTTTGAGATGTTGGTCTTTTAGAAATAAATCACATAGGCGTAGCCTTCCCGTAGGGTAGGACACAAAGCACACAAAGGAAAGACAAGGGAAGAGTTAGAGACGATTTTTTCTAAATTATTTCAGGTTGCTATATTTCAGCTTTATGCTTCGGGAGGGATAGATTGTGTGTGGTATAGCAGGAATTATTTATCGTCAACCTGAAATATACAAGAATTTAGGTAACGATCTCCTAAGATTAATTCAACCACTAGAAACACGAGGACCTGATTCTTGTGGAGTAGGAGTTTATGGCTCAGCAACGCAGCAATTAAAAATTCTGTTATTTGCTGCGCAAGACGTCTCTTGGGAAGAAGTAAAACACTGGTGGGAAAAGCAAACTAAAGTTATTGAATTTGATGCGATCGCGAACGGTAGGCGGATCATTCTAGACACAACAGATAAGCCATTAAACTTAGCACAGATTAAGCCACACTTAGCAATTTCTTTTCCGCAACTACATTTGATGAGTACAGGGCAGCTATTAGAAATATACAAAGAAGTTGGCACAGCAGAAAACTTATTTCAGAAGTACCAATTAAACAACTATACCGGAAGTCATGGAATCGGACACACGCGCATGGCAACCGAATCAATCGTCGACACGTTCCACTCGCATCCCTTCACCTCAGCACCCGATTTATGCATTGTGCATAACGGACAAATTTCTAACTACTACAAACTGCGATTTTCTTTAGAAAAAAAAGGCATCGTGTTTGAAACTGACAACGATTCCGAAGCGATCGCACACTACATCCGCTACCAGCTTTTGCAAGGCTTCTCGCTCGAACAATCCCTACAAAATCTCCTCAACGACATCGACGGTACATACACATTTCTCGTCGCCACCGCCGATAAAATTGGACTCGTCCGCGATAAATTTGCTGCCAAACCAGCAGTCATTTACGAAACACCAGAAATGGTTGCGATCGCCTCCGAATACCGCTGCTTCCTCAACCTTCCCCACTACAATCCCAACGCCAAAATTTCCGAACCCGACGCCGGAGAAATCAAAACATGGTCAACCACCAATAAACCAACCCCACATCTAGAACTCGTATAAACTTCTCCTCCATTAATCTTCCTCTGTGCCCTCTGCGCCTAGTAAGGTTCGTTTCCTAACCCGCTATGCACCAAACAATCCCTCAACAAACCCTCATCGACTGCACCAACCTCACCACCCGCGAAATCAATCAAAAACTCAAAGCCCTAGCATCCGAAAGTATCCCCACCGTCAAACTCCTCAACCCCGCCGGAAGACACAACCTTGCCGTCGGCATTACCCAGAACATTGCCATCTCAATCGAAGGCCCCGTAGGATACTACTGTGGCGGACTAAGCGAGAATATCAACATCGAAGTTTTTGGTGACTGTGGTTGGTCAGTCGGCGAAAATTTCATGAGTGGTAACATTACAATTCACGGCAACGCTTCCGCCAACGCCGCCGCATCTGCCCAAGGAGGTAAAATATGCGTTCTTGGTCATGCAGGAGCGCGTGCGGGAATTTCGCTCAAAGGTGCAACAATCATTGTGACTGGTAATGTCGGCTACGGTTCGGCATTTATGATGCAGCAAGGATGCATGATTGTGTGTGGCAATGCAGGAGCAAATTTAGCCGATTCCATCTACGATGGTGTCATTTTTGTCGGCGGAGAAATCAACTCATTAGGTGCAGACGCCAAACTTGAACCGATGAACAATGCTGATTGGCAACTTTTAGAACAAGAACTATCAATACTCAATATTAGTGCCAAAAATTACAACTTTAAAAAAGTTATTTGTGCTAAACAACTGTATCACTTCAAAGCGAAAGATTGGGCGAATTATTAGGGGCGAGGAGCGTGAGAGAGAAGAGATTAGTGATGAAAAGAGGGTAGGGGAATGGAGAGAGAACAAGTATTAAAGACAAGTAGTACATATACACCCGAAGTGATCGCCGCAATTCAAGAACGCGCAGAACTAGGTCGCTATATGATTCGTGGTTATGGGGCGTTTCGTAATGTTCCGCGATTTGACGATCTCGTTTTTCTCACGACTTCCCTGACACGACTTCCTCTCGAAGGCTACCGCGAGAAATGCACAACGAAAACTCTAATTGGTACGCGCTACGCCCAACGCCCGATGGAGTTAGATATCCCAATTACAATTGCCGGAATGAGTTTCGGGGCGCTGTCTTACAATGCTAAAGTTGCTCTAGGACGGGCTGCAACATTACTCGGAACCTCAACAACGACGGGTGATGGGGGAATGTTACCTGCTGAACGCGAAGCATCCTCCAAGTTAGTTTATCAGTGTCTCCCTTCACGTTATGGTTTTAACCCGACAGATTTGAAAAAAGCTGATGCAATTGAAATTGTTGTCGGACAAGGTGCAAAACCTGGTGGTGGTGGTTTACTCTTAGGGCAAAAAGTAAACAAAGTCGTCGCTGGAATGCGGACATTACCCGAAGGCGTCGATCAGCGATCGCCGTGTCGTCACCCTGATTGGATTGGTCCTGACGATCTCAGAATAAAAATAGAAGAATTGCGCGAAGCAACTGACTGGGAAATTCCGATTTACGTCAAAATGGGTGCTACCCGCGTTAAAGATGATGTCAAACTTGCGGTCAAAGCGGGTGCAGATGCGATCGTTCTCGATGGGATGGAAGGCGGAACCGCCGCGACGCAAAGCATTTTTCAAGAACACACCGGAATTCCCACACTTCCCGCACTTGTACAAGCCGTAGAAGCTTTACAAGAAATCGGCGTTTACGGCGAAGTACAGCTAATCATTTCCGGTGGTATTCGTTCAGGACCTGATGTTGCTAAAGCTTTAGCTCTAGGTGCAGATGCTGTCAGTTTGGGAACTGCAACTTTAATCGCGATGGGTTGTAATAAACCTGTATATATAGAAGATTACCACAAATTAGGCACTGAACCTTACCACTGTCACCATTGCCATACCGGAATGTGTCCAGTAGGTATTACAACACAAGATGCAGAGTTAATGCAACGGCTACCCGTTGACGAAGCCACAACTTATGTTGCAAACTACTTGCAATCCTTAGTTATGGAAATCCAAAGTTTAGCCCGTGCTTGCGGTAAATCGAACGTCCATAACCTCGAACGCGAAGACTTAGTTGCACTCACCCTTGAAGCTTCTGCAATGGCAAAACTACCGCTTGCCGGTACAGATTTTATCATGGGGCAGTCGTAGAAAGAGCAAAAGCAAAATAACTACTAACCACTATGACAACAAAATCTTGGGGTCCAGAAGCATTTTGGGGACTAGACTATAACTTCGCTCCGCAGTGGGTATTGACACCAGCCCAACAAAAACTACAAGCAAAAATGATTGACTTGTGTGCAACAACACTACGCCCAAACGCAGTGGAATCTGACGAAAATCTCGCTTATCCACGTAAGAACTTTGAGGCTTTAGCTTCCTTAGGATTGCTCGGTTTATTAGTGCCTAAAAAGTGGGGTGGTTTAGGCGAGAATCATACTTGTGCGGCGATGGTGGTAGAAGCGATCGCGCGTTATGGTTGTCCGAGTACCGCAATGTGCTACACAATGCATTTATGCGCGACAGCCGCAGCGTTATTTCGTGCGGAACATAATCTTGAATTACAAAAAGTCTTACAACGCTTAGATCGTGACGTATTCATTAGTACGCTATCTTATTCCGATCCTGAAACTGGTTCGCACTTTTGGTATCCTGCCTGTTTCTTCCAAAGCCGAAAAAGTAGCCATAGGTTGGCAAGTCACAAAAAAAGCTTCATGGACAACTTCAGCCGGATTTGCCGATTGGTACATTGTGCAAACTACCAGTCCCGAATTTAACGGCAACTACTCTGACTTATCTTGTTTTTTTAATTTATGCTAATAATGCTTTAGGTTTACGCGGCAATCAATCTGGTACTCTGCTTGTCGATAATGTTACTATACCTCCCGAACGAATGGTAGGTTTCAAAGGTGACGGCGTGGCTTCTAATGACGAAACCGTCGATCCGTTTTTCTTATTGTGCTCCTCCGCCTGCTGGAATGGAATTGCATTGGGTGCGATCGATATTGCTAAACGCCACACGACACAGAAAAAACACATAGACGTAGGAATGCGCGTTGCAGATTATCCCACAATTTAAGATTATTTTGGCGAAGCAATTATGGAAACAAATGCTTCCCGCAACTTCGTGTTTTCTATTGCCAAGCTGATGGACGATATCACAAATCAATGTGATTGGTCAATTCACCAAGATGTTACAGCAATGCCACGTTCTGCGGGAGCATGTCACCGTTGCACTAAGTAGAAATGCTTGAAAAGTTAGGCTATATCG